>JAYZXX010000001.1:0-4761 GCA_036140815.1 Bdellovibrionota bacterium
CGTATCCGCAGTTTAAAACCAGGCATTCAGAATTTGTTTTTGAATAATTTAAACTTGCTATATGTACGTTTGCTATATCCATTACATGTATAAAATCTCGAATACATGTTCCGTCTCTAGTTGGATAATCTATACCAAAAATTGAGAAGGAAGTTTTGTATCCGGCCGCGGCCTGGGCCGTCATTTTAAAAAGGTGTTTGCTCGCTTTGGAATTTGGTCCTAAATTCTTTAATAGGTTGGCCCCGGCTACGTTAAAGTACCTTAAGATTATAAAATTAAGATCCTTACATTTTTTTTGTAGCTCATGTAAATATTGCTCTGCCTTTAATTTTGCTATGCCATAAGGTGAATTTGGCTTCGTTGGTCCTTGTTCAGAGATTTTATCATTTTTTTGAGAGGCGTAAACAGCTGCGGTCGAAGAAAAAACGATATTTTTGGTACCATTAGAACTACAGAAATCAAAAAGCTCTTTGGTTTTGAGGTAATTTTCTAAGTAATATATTTGAGCTTGTTCGAAGGATTCTTCAACACTGGTCTTTGCCGCAAAATGAACAAGGGAATCAATTTTATGCTTAGTGAATATGGTTTTTAGCAGGTTTAAGTCTGCGAAATCACCTTTATAAAATATTGTTTTTGCACTTATTCTTGAGGGCTCTCCAGTAGATAGATCATCTAATATTATTATCTGGCATTTTGGCTCTAGTTCTAAGTATTGGTGAATGAAGTTAGCACCGATGTAGCCTGCTCCTCCCGTAACTAGAATTGCCAATCTTTTCTCCTGGTAAATTTTTATTAGTTTAACTATAAAACTTTAGAGAGGCAAATTTGATTATTATTAATTAGCTTAAAAATTAGTAATTACATTTGCATTACTTAAATACCCAAAATTTCTGACCCAAAAAGTTTAATACAGTACTAACTCCTGTAGCAACTAGGAAAGCGAAAAGGGTGTTATTAAATAGTTCCAAAACCAAAGAATTAGTATAATTGTTAATCACCAAAGTGCTAATATAGAGAATTGCAAATTTAATGATTTGCGGTTTTACGGAGGCGGAGTTTTCGAAGGTCCATATTTTGTTTAAAAGAAAGGCTAAAAAACTTCCTGAAACAAAAGAAAGCATTTTTGCAACTTCCGTACTTAAAAAGTTTATCAGAATGAAATAGACAAGAGCGTCGGTTCCTACAGCAGATAAGCCCACGACTAAAAACCTTTGTAGTTCTTTTTTATTAATATTTTTACCTAGTGCCTCATCCAAGCCTCTTCTCCCAGTATGTATTTTTGCTCAGACTACAGTAGTTTCCCATTTGCGAAAGAACAATCTTGGAAAATCTCCATTTATTGGGTAATGCTTGCCATTTTTTTAGGCTTGAAATGTCCAAATTTGAAAACCCTAAGGTAATGTGTGGAGAGTATTTATCTAATGAGGCTTTTGTTGCAAAGTTTTGAATCCAGCTCGCAGCTTCAGGGTTTGTTTTGTTGTTAAAGGCGCTCAGGGCATCCTCTAAGTTGGGATGTTTCGAGTATTTTTCAAAGATATGGTGAATTCGCTTTTGTGTGTTCAATAGTTCTAGGGATTTAACGAAGTTTAACATCACCACAGAAATGTCATCTTTGTGTGCATTTCTTGAGAAATCGACTGGCAGTAATTCACAAATTTCTTTAGGAGTGGGTAGGTCTAGTAAATCTTTTTTTAAGTTATCCAGCTGTTCCTCGAGGATAAAGTTTTGGAACAGAGTAAGGTGTGGAATGTGGTTGTCGTTAAATAAATAACCAGTCTTACCATTTTCAAATAGGGATTTGTTCCACTTTTCTAATTTTACAAAGTGATCTTCATCTGGGATCAAAGCAATATCAAGCGCAATAAAATTAGGCATAATAAGTCCTTCTTAGGGAGGCTAACGCGAGGCATTTAAAGTCTATGAAACTCTCTTATAGCCTCGAAATAAACTTAAGTAAAACAATGATTTATGCTAAAAAGCAGGTTAATTAAACAGCAAAATTTATTATGAAATCCTATTCAAGGTAGGCGTAACTTGAAATTTATTAAGCACAGAATAAATAAGTTAAAAGATTTAGAGCTTTTACCAGAAGGACTTGGTGCAGAACTCGATCTTCGAGCGGCTAAAGACTCAATCTATATACATCATGATCCTTTTTCTGATGGAGATGATTTTGAGGAATACCTAAAATTATGGAGCCAAAAAAAGCGAGGCACTTTAATACTTAATACGAAAGAAGACGCTCTTGAGGAGAAAGTTTTTGGGCTCTTAGAAAAATACGGTGTTGAGGACTTTTTCTTTTTGGACACAGCTTTTCCAACCTTGGTGAAATGGGTATTAAGAAAGAACGAATCCCGCTTTGCGGTGCGAATTTCCGAATACGAAGACACAAAAGTTCTTGAGCATTTTAGAGGAAAAGTGGATTGGGTTTGGTTAGATTCCTTTACAGGGGAACCAGCCAGGCTCGAAGTGCTTCAGCAGTTGAAGGATTTTAAAATATGTTTGGTGTCGCCTGAGCTTCAAGCTTATCCGGTAGAAAAGATTCAAAGCTTTAAGGAAGCTTTAGGGGAGCATTTATGTGCTGTTTGCACAAAGCGCCCCGAGGAGTGGGGATGGCAGAAATAAAAACTTTAGTTTTTGATCTCGATGACACTCTTTATAGCTCAAAAGATATTTATGCTTTGGGCTTGAAGATTGCTTTCGAGAAGTCAGAAGAATTAGGGATGGGCTTAACTTTTGAGTCTTTTCAAGACTTGTACAAGCAGGCCCGCAAAGAAGTGAAAGCTATGGGAGTTGTTGGTGGAGCTAGTCACAGTCGACTTCTTTACTTTAAACGGATGACCGAGATACATTACTCTTTTACCAATCCTTGTGTAAGTCTTGAATTGGACGAGGCCTATAATTCGGCCTATGCAAAAATTGATTTTACGGAAAGCATCGAACTATTAAAAGAATTAAAAGAAAAGTATCAGATGGTGATTTTGACTAATCATATATGTCATACGCAATTGCTTAAACTTATGCAGCTAGATGCCGAAGGGAATCTCTTTGATCGTCTATACAGTTCGGAAGAACTTGGAGCGGAAAAACCAGAATTGAGTTGTTATGAAAACCTTTTAAAACAACTTGGTCGTAATGCAGATGAGTGCATGATGATAGGAGACTCTAGAGAGGCAGATGTTCAGGGAGCAATTAATGTCGGAATGCCTTATCTATGGTTAAACCCTGAAATGAAAAATAGCGATGAAAATACAATTAAAAAATTAGCAGATTTGAGAGAGAAATTATGAGTACTGAAATTCAACAGTTAGTAGAGAAAAGCAATTATTGGGGGAGCCAGTGGCAGCACATTCAAGGGCCTGGGGGAAACTTCTCTGTAAAAACTGGCAATGATTTGTGGATTAAGTCCTCTGGAGTTTTGTTAAAAGAAGTTTCAGAAAATTATGGAATTACAAAGTGCGAAATTCAACCTGCTCTTGATTTTCAGTTTAATTCAGTGGTTGGTGTACCAAGTGCAAAGGAAGAAACCCAATACGTAGATTTAATTACAGAAATGATGTGCGAAGGTGAAAAACTACGCCCATCCATGGAAAGCGCTTTTCATGCTTTGTTAAAAGAGAAGTGGGTGTTTCATACCCATAGTGCCGGATTCAGCGTGCTTGCTGCTTTTGGTGAGGAGAAAATTTTGGATCTCGCCCAAACTTACAGAGAGGTAGATTTTGTTTTTATATCTCAATGTTTGCCGGGATATGATTTAGCTAGAAGGATCCAAATTGAACTAAAAAAGGATTTAACTAAAAATATAAAATGCATTGTTCTACAAAATCACGGTGTGATTTGGGCCGGGGACGATCTTACGACTTTAGATATAATGATGAAAAAAGTTGAAAGTGATTTAAGTTCTAAATTTTCTTTAGAACAATATCCACTGCCAGAAGAAATAGAAGGTGGCTTGGATTTCAAAAGTTGGTCACAGTTCCATTTTTCGAAGGAAGCAATTTTTCCTGATTACGCCTTGTTTTTTGGCTTGTTGAATGAAAATCAAACGGATGGAACCAAAGTTTTTTATCATAAGTCTGTAAGGAAAGATAAAATGGAAGACGCTAAAGAAATTTGTAGTTTGCAAGCTCTTCTATGTACTTTGATGCAAGAAGAGTTTGGTGAAATAAAGTCTATGACGAGCGAGTTGCAACAGAAGGTTGCGGATATGGAAATAGAAAAGTTAAGAATGCAACAAATTGGTGGAGTATAAGATGAAGTTATTAATTCCTATGTCTGGGCAAGGTTCACGATTCAAAGCAGTAGGTTTCAAAGAACCTAAGCCATTAATTCCTGCTGGTGGAAAACCAATCATTCAACATTTTCTAGAACAAATACCGAGAGATTGGGAGAAGTTGTACATATGTAACGAACAGCATTTGGCAGAAACCAATTTAAAAGACCGAATGTTACAGATGACCCCTGAAGCAAAAATTGTTTCTGTTCCTGTAGCGAAAAAAGGGCCTGTGTGGGCAACTGTAAAGGCGCTTGAGCAAGATCCCTCAATCATCGGTAAAGATGAAAATGTATTACTGAGCTATTGTGATTACACAATGTCTTGGGACGCGAGACGTTTTGAGAGTTTTGTTAAAGACACAGGCTGTGATGGAGCTATTGTTTGTTACACCGGTTTTCATCCTGAGTACATCCGCCCGCAAATGTACGCTTATGTAAGAGACAATGAGGGGCGTAGTTGTGATTTTCAAGTAAAGGCCTGGTCTA
>JAYZXX010000002.1:0-14640 GCA_036140815.1 Bdellovibrionota bacterium
ATTTCTTAGAATCTCTCCTCGTCAATTTTAGAGGACAAATATTAAAACTTCCAATTACCCCCTACAATTGGACCAAGATCAGTGAAATAGATAGAGCTAACTTGATAAATGAACAAGTATTTTTGAATGACCAAAACTTAAATCTTCAGCTTAACATTCGCGAAAGAGAAGAAATTTTTGAGATAGCCGAAGCCTTTTCTGGCAGTATTAGCTCCGAAGACATAGCGGAGTATCTTTTAAAAAAATGGGAAACAAAAAGCAACATCCCTCTTCGAGTCAATGCCCTAGAAATCCTACCGCCATTTATGCAATATGCTTACGGAAATTTTTCGGAAACTGGCGGACCCAATTGCTTCAATTGCGCCATTAACTCTAAACGTCAATCTGCATTTCACGTAGAATACAACGACAAAGAAGAACTAAAAAGACATCTAAGTCAGTACTACAGGCCCATGACTGAATATGAAATTCCGCAAGTTGGAGATCTAATTATCTACTACAAAAAAAATAAAAGCCCCATCCATGCTGCCAACTACCTTCCCTTTGATTTGGCTTTTAGCAAAAATGGTATCAATAAATTTGCAAGCTACCAAATTCAAGACTTAGATACCCTGAATGCTACCTACAAATATAGTGGAAATATCACTGCGAAATACTATCGATTGAAAAAACCGGAGATCCTACACTTAAACATTAGACAAAGCCAAACAAGCTGCTCAAGCTCGGCCTTCATTGAGTAAGCATCAAAACCTAATAATTAATATCTAAACATGGGATTTAAAAATATAAAACATTATCAAACGCATTCAATACCAAGCTTGATTTTTAACAACACCATCCGCTCATTTCACAGCGAATAAAAAGCTTTTTATCACATTTCCAGCTTAGAAATTCGCTTCCAAAAAACGATTTTTTGAGTTACTAAGACCTTAGATTCGATGTGGAAACATTCAGAAAACGCTCTCAAAATGACGAAACTATTTTAAAGGATTAAAAAGCTAAAGAACCAAATCTTTAGCTTCTGCTTTTTTGCTTTCGCTCATCAAGCCTAAATGCTCAAACGCACTACTGGTTGCCACTCTCCCACGAGGAGTTTTTTGAATCAAGCCTTGCTGTAAAAGATAAGGCTCATAAACTTCTTCGATGGTTCCTCTTTCTTCGGAAAGACTTGCTGCTAAGGTATCAATCCCAACTGGGCCACCAGCAAATTTTTCGCAAATTACGGATAAAATCTGACGGTCCATATCGTCTAAGCCCACAGAGTCTACCTCTAATTGCTCAAGTGCAAATTGGGCTACCTCTTTGGTGACAATGCCTTTTGATTTTACTTCAGCGAAATCCCTTACCCTTCTCAGTAAACGATTGGCAATACGAGGTGTGCCTCGGCAACGTCCTGCGATTTCAAGAGCGGCTTCTTCTTGCATTTTAACCTCTAAAAGATACGCCGATCTTTCCACGATTTTAGCAAGGTCTTTTTGGTCGTAAAAACTAAGCCTTTCAACAATACCAAAGCGATCTAAAAAAGGTTTATCCATTAAACCAGCTCGAGTGGTTGCACCTACCAAAGTAAAAGGGGCTAAACTAAATTTCATGGTACGAGCCCCTAGGCCCTCACCTGTGACAATATCAATCGTATAATCTTCCATGGCAGAATATAAATATTCTTCCACCACTTTGTTTAAACGGTGAATTTCATCAATAAATAAAATGCTATTGGGTTGCAAGCTTGTTAAAATAGCAGCTAAATCCCCTTTCTTGTCCAATGCAGGGCCTGAGGTGGTTTTAATAGGAACATCCAACTCTTGAGCTAAAATATAAGAAAGCGTTGTTTTTCCTAAACCAGGAGGCCCACACAATAAAGTATGGTCCATGGCCTCAGCACGCTTTTTTGCTGCCTGCACATAAATCTGAATTTTTTCTTTCACCTTATGTTGACCCGGAAAATCCTCAAATCGCGTTGGACGGAGACTCTTTTCGATTTTGTCTTCTCGTGTACTAAGATTTTCACCACTTACAATTCTTGCCATTTATTATAATCCCGCGCTAAGAATCCCTAAACCTTTTCGGATTCCGTTTTCTAAACCACTGAAGTCACCAATTTCTTTGATGGCAACTTCCACTTGTTCTTCGTTGTAACCTAAATTCATTAGTGCTGATTTTAAATCTTGTTTTTCAGGACTTAACTTTAATGCCGATTGAGCATCTTCTTCCATAACCAGTTTTCCTTTTAATGATAAAACTAGCTGCTCTGCCTTCTTTTTCCCTAGCTTAGGAAGTTTCATCAAGGCCTTAACATCGCCTTGATCTATCCAAGAAATAATCATCTCGGGACGAGCGCCTGACAATATTTGCATGGCCATCTTAGGGCCAATTCCATTCACTTTACATAGAGATAAAAACAAGGTCTTTTCACTGCGATCAATAAAGCCAAAAAGTTGCAAAACATCTTCTCTAACGTGGGTAAAAACCTGAAGATCAACATCATCACCTGGTAGAATCTGGTCCATAGTGTTTGCACTACAATAGAGTTCATAGCCTAATCCTTGAACATCTACTACCAGACTTTCTTCTTCAATACTTAATACTTTTCCACGAATTCTTGCAATCATGCTATCTCACCTCTAATCACGAAATACACTATACCAGGTGACTTTTTCTTAGCAAGCCTAGGCGCATGGATTGCTTTAAAAGCTAGATTTTCTATGCTAACGCGGCATTTTTGATAGTTTTTTGCGCTTTTTAAGGCGTTTTTCAATTTCCTTATTTTTTTTACTGGACAAGCTTTTTTCCCTATCTATATGCTAATTTCACTTAAACAAAAAACAGCACAAGGAGTTTGTCATGGCTGCTAAGAAAAAAACTACTAAGAAGAAAACTACTGCAAAGAAAACTGCTAAGACTAAAGAAATGCTTTTAGTTGGTAGCAAAGTAAAATCTGCTCTTAAAGAGTCAGATGTAAACGTATCTGCTGATGCTATCGAAGGTTTGAATGAGTGGGTTTACCTACTTATCGAGCAAGCTACTAAGCGTGCTGAAGCTAACGGACGTAAAACTGTTCGTGCTCACGATTTCATGAGCTAATCTATAGTTTCCTCTGAAACTAGATAAAGGCCACCTTTTGGGTGGCTTTTTTTTATTCAGGCCATAAATAAAACTAGACGAGTTGCCTAGAAAACACTACCCTTTAGGAGATCAGAGAATAGGTCCTTTAGGGGGGAAAATGGAAAGAATTTGGCAGAAAAGTTATCCTGCAGGTGTTGACTTAGAAATCGACTTAAAAAACTTCAAAAACATCAAGCAATTGGTGGAAGAAAAAATGAAAGTCTACGCTGGCAAAGAAGCCTTCCACTGCATGGGTAAAGACTTAACTTTTTCAGATTTAGACACCAGAAGTAAAGCTTTCGCCTGCTACCTAACTGAAAATTTGGGCTTAAAAAAAGGCGATCGAATAGCCATCCAAATGCCTAATGTATTGCAATTCCCCATTGCTTTGTTTGGTGCGGTTAGAGCCGGTCTTGTTGTTGTAAACACAAACCCTCTTTACACTGAAAGAGAAATGGAGCATCAGTTTAAAGACGCTGGTGTTAAAGCCATTGTGATCTTAGCTAATTTTGCTGACAAGTTAGAAAAGATTCTACCCAAAACCTCAATCAAACACGTTATCGTAACAGAGCTTGGAGACCAATTAGGATTCCCTAAATCTTTGATTGTAAACAAAGTGGTTAAGCATATTAAAAAAATGGTTCCAAATTTTCACCTTCCTCAAGCAATAGATTTCAATCATTGCATTAAATGGGGACGAGGTAAAAGACTTCGCCCTGTTGAAATGGAACTAGATGACACAGCAATTTTACAATACACCGGCGGAACAACAGGTGTTGCCAAGGGCGCCGAACTTACTCATAGAAATTTACTTTCAAATATGATGCAAATTCGATGCTGGATGAGAACAGCTTTGAAAGAAGGAGAAGAAGTAATCCTAACTCCCCTACCTCTTTATCACGTATTCTCTTTTACGGTAAACTTACTGGCCTTCACTTACTTAGGATGTAAGAATGTATTGATCACAAATCCAAGAGACATTCCTGGATTCATCAAAGAAATGAAAGCTCATAAATTCACAGTTATGACTGGGCTTAACACCCTGTTTAATGCCTTAATGAACCACCCTGAATTTTCCAGTGTTGATTTTAGTCCATTAAAAATTTCTGTGGCTGGAGGTATGGCCATGCAAAAAGCGGTAATGGAAAGATGGCTAGAAAAAACAGGTACACATATCGCTGAAGGCTACGGATTGACTGAAACTTCTCCAGTACTTTGCTGTAACCCAATTGATGGTAGCGAAAAAGTGGGGAGCATCGGTTTACCACTTCCTAGTACAGATATCATGATTTGTGATGATGATGGCAATGAAGTACCTATGGGTGAAGCTGGTGAACTTTGGGCAAAGGGCCCTCAGGTTATGAAGGGCTATTGGAATCGTCCGGACGAAACAGAAAAAATCATTACCAATGATGGTTGGTTAAAAACTGGAGACGTGGCCATGGTGGACGAGCAGGGCTACTTTAAAATTGTTGATCGAAAAAAAGATATGATTTTAGTATCAGGATTTAATGTCTACCCTAACGAGATTGAAGACGTTGTGGTCAAAATGGAGAAGGTTCTTGAAGTTGCCGCCATTGGTGTTCCAGATGAGCGCTCCGGCGAAGTAGTTAAAGTATTTGTCGTTAAAAAGGATGATGGTTTAACTGCTGAAGAAATCTTAAACTTTTGCAAAGAGAATCTGACTGGTTACAAACGACCAAAGTTTGTAGAGTTCAGAGACGAGTTACCAAAGTCAAATGTTGGAAAAATTCTTAGAAAAGAACTTTGACCAAAAAAGGAAGCCAGTGCCTAAGATCTAGAAAAATGGTATTATATAATTCATACCAAGTGCTGACTAATTGAAGTACCAGCAGCAATAAAAAATGCTTCCATTTTATCCTTGGAAGCATTTTTTTATTCATCAAATAAAACTGAATAGGTCAACTTTCTAGCTCTATCGCAGTAGAGTTTAAGCCAACACAAAAACTGTATGCGATTCCAAGCGCATCAGTAGCATCAACAGGGATCTCTTGCTCTCCCAATGAAAACTCGAACCTTAAAAAGCTAGCAACACTTTCCTTGCTTGCATTGCCCTTGCCTGTAATTGCTTTCTTCACTTTCCTCGCAGCAATGTGTTCTATTTTAATCCCATATTTTTGAGCAAGATAAATAATCGCTCCGCGAATCTCAGCCAAACGCAATGCGCTTTGAATATTTGCCCCGGTAAAAGCCTCTTCTAAAACCAAAACATCTGGCCGGAACTCTTTTACAGCCTTTTCAATTTCACCAATTATATGAAAAAGCTTTTCATCAAACTTTAACTTTTGGGGAGCATTGTAAATATCAAGAGCCAACAAATCAGGACGCTCATCACCTTGTGGCTTCATTTTTAAAACCGCTAAGCCTGCTAAGTTAGAACCTGGATCGACTCCGAAAACTATCAAGAGTAAATTCTCTCTAGCTCTTCATCTGAAATATCAAAATTTGCAGACACATTTTGAACATCGTCTAGATCTTCTAAAAGGTTTATCAACTTAATCACGTCATCGGCCATTTCCCCACTACACTCAACTGTGTTAGACGGGACTTTTGCAACTTCACTTCTCTGAGGCTGAAAACCTGCCTCTTCTATAGCAGAACTCAAAGCATCAAAATCTTCGGTACTCGAATAGATCGTTACAGAATCACTATCTTCTTCGATATCTTCCGCACCATTTAGAATTGCAACTTCTTGTAGTTTCTCAACATCAAGGCCATCCATTTCATTAAATCCGATGACGCCTTTTGTTTCAAAAACCCAAGCAACACTTCCATTTTCGCCCATGCTGCCGTTCCCTTTTTTAAAGGCAAAACGAACTTCACTCACAGTACGGTTTCGGTTATCCGTTAGGCAATCCACCATCACAGCCACACCACCTGCACCATATCCTTCGAATGTGATTTCCTCAAAATCAACATCCCCCATTTCTCCAGTACCTTTTTTAATTGCACGATCAATATTGTCTTTAGGCATTGATACCGCTCGAGCACTAGAAATGGCTCGTCTTAGTCTTGGGTTTGCATCTAAATCACCACCACCCAATCTAGCGGCAACAGTTACTTCTTTTGCAATTTTTGTAAAAACCTTGGCGCGCTTTTGATCCGCTGCCCCTTTTTTATGTTTAATATTCGCCCATTTACTATGACCTGCCATTTGAAACTCCTAAAACAAGCATTTTCATTACAGCCTTTAAGTGATTAAAAGACATGCATTTATTTTTTAAATTAACCTCCTATTTTTAGCAAGGCTTTTGCATTTGGGCAAATGAACAACTTCGATAAGTGTAAAGCGTCGAGAATTGCTTGGTAGTTTGCTTTTTTCTTTGGCATCCGTGCAGCCTACTGCTAAAATTTTTTTATGGATATGAACCCTGGCTTCATTGAGCGCTACCAAATTTTATTTGAAAAAGATAAAAGCACTAAGTCTTTTGCCCCTCTTGCAGAGGCATATCGACGGATGAATCTTCTGAAAGAAGCTAAAGAAGTGTGTGAAATTGGCTTAAGTCACCACCCCAGTTTCACAAGCGGTCTTGTGGCATATGCCAAAGTTTTAATTGATCTCGAAAGCTTTGATGAGGCCATAAAAGTTCTAGAGAAAGTTACCACGCAGAATCCAGATAACATTTTAGCTCACAATCTTTTGGGTAGCTGTTATTTGCACCTAAAAAAGCACAATTTAGCACTAAGATCCTTTAAAATGCTTCTTTTTTTAGCGCCAAACCATATGGGAGCTCAAAAACAGGTCAAAAAACTAGAAAGCCTTAGCGCTCCAGAGCTTCATGAAAATAGTTTTAAAATTCTAGATCCTAGTTCACTATTCGAAGAAGTTTCGGAAAACACAAAAGAACAAGAATCCAAAGAAAATCTGCACAAATTAAATATTGAGCGAGTTTTATCCCTGGCAGATGCATTCTCAGTCAGAGGAGATTTGGATAAAGCTCTAAATACCTTAAAGTCAGCTAGAGAACAACTGGGTGACCATCCAGAGATTATCAAGCGACTAAGCGTATTAGACCAACAACCACCTGAAATTTCGGTTAGCGAAATTAAGATCTCTAGCGGTAAAAAGATTGCTCGCCTCGAAAAAGCACTGCTCCTCATTAACCAAAACCGACGGGACTAGCTGCTTATATTTTAAGCCAATACATTCCTCCCTCTATTTGTTTGCATCTAGCCACCTAAAAAGGTAGTTTTAGCCTGATTAAATCGATAAAAACTAGGAGTGAGAATGTATTCTACATCTGATTTTCGTAAAGGCTTGAAACTTTTAATCGATAATGAGCCATATGTTATTACTGATTTCCAGCACGTTAAACCAGGAAAAGGAAACCAGTTCACTAGAACAAAAATGAGAAACTTGATTAGTGGCTCAAATCTAGAACGAACTTATAAGTCTGGTGAAAAATTTGGTATTCCTGATGTAGAAGAAAAAGAAATGAGTTTCCTATATCGCGAAGCTGACTCCTTTAACTTTATGGATCAATCTTCCTACGAAACCATCCCTGTTATGGAACAAGAAGTTGGAGATGCCGCATTATATATCACAGAAAATATGATTGTTAATGTACTGTTTTTTAATGGGCGAGTAATTGGTGTAGATGTTCCAAATCAAGTGCAACTAAAAGTTACTCAAACAGAACCAGGCGTAAAGGGAGACCGTGTTTCCGGCGCAACAAAGCCAGCAACCCTTGAAACCGGCTTAAGTGTAAGCGTCCCACTTCACATCAACGAAGGAGATGTTTTAAAAGTAGATACTCGCACCAATGACTACCTAGAAAGAGTAAGCCAAGGGTAATTTTTTAGGCAGTTTTGAAGCAACAAAGCTGCCTTTTTACTCCCACTTTTTCCCCGAATTCGTTAGCCAATTCAATGATTTAAAGCTAAAATAAAACCATGTCATTTTCGGCTATGGAAAGAGAAATTCACAAACTACTTCGCGACATTCCTGATCGCAGTCATATTGCAGACGAGCTCATTAAAAAATGGCACCGTGGCATTCTCTCCCCTATGGAAGCAGAAGAGGTTGCTAACTTTTTATTCCGCCTTGGAATGCATAAGTCCCTAGCCTCAGAAATATATTATCAATTTACAAAAAAGAAAGCCCTACCCATCCGTGCTTGTTTGAGGCTTTTTAATCTTTATTTTACCAAAGAAAATTTGAGTAATGATATGACTGCTAGTTTGTATTTGTGGAGTGAATCTGAAAACCAGCTAAGAGATCTTATTCGAATGAATCAACTAGTGGAAAACTCGGAGAAACTAAGCGAGCTAAAAGATCTTAGCATTCGTGAAGATTTAGGCTTTTCTAAGAGAGACTTAGAGAAACAATCTCGTGCTTTGGAAGCGCATTTTATCAATGAAGATTACGACCTAGCCCAATCCGCTCTAGAAAAAATGAAAGAATTTTATCCCGACTCACAAGAACTCAGAGATTTCGAGAGTCGCTTAGAGTTTCAAAAAGCTTTATCTGCCTTGAAAAACTCTGAAAACATAGCCAATACCCCAATCGATTTTAATTTAATCAAAAACAATGAGAAAAATGACCAGAAAAGCATAGAAGCGCTTATTCAAATAGGACAAACTCAGCCCGAGTGGAAATATGACATTGCAATAGCCCTTTACGCCATGAGTGAATTTGAAAAGGCCATTTCAATTCTTGAAAATTTAGAAAATGTAGACGCAAAACTTTTTCTAATAAAGGTACTTATCGAGAGTCGCCGTTTCTTAGAAAGCATCGACTACATAGAATCTCTTCAAAAAGACCCTACATTTTCCCAGCATCACGGAATGTACCTGCAATACAACAGAGCCATTTGCTTAAAAGAAATCGGACAAGATAAAATGGCCATAGCCATCCTAAAAGATATTTTAAATGTTAAACCTGATTACCTATTGGCAAAAAGCTTGTTGGGCCGTTGGGAAAAAAAGGTGGATCTATGAAGTCCATCTATCAATATAGCGTAGTTGCTATTTTTTCTATGTTACTTGGCTTTGCTTATCGCTTTCATCTACCTCAGATTAAGGCCTGGATCTTAAACAGCATTCAGGTCTATTCCTACGAAAAATTACCAGTCATGATCAAGCCTGAAAGCGTCGAGGTACAACTTCTTCCTCCTAGAGTAAGTCTAGTGAATACCAAATTATTCAAATCAAAAAATCCCGGTTTAACACAAATTCGCGAAATGAAAATCGCTAAGATTGAAGCTAGCCCAAGTTTTTCAAGCATCTTTTTAGGCGAGGCCGGCCTTTCTCATATAAAATTTTCTGACATCGACTTATCTTATTATGTTCCGAATGATTTGAATGAAAATAACAAAAGCCCCTTAAAGTTTCCTAAGATCGATCCAAAGGAAGTATCCAAGATACTTAAAGCTCTGCCAATCGATGAAATAGAGATTGAAAACATAAACCTTTTTGGTCGCCTTGAAAAAACAGGATTAAGTAACTTGGTAAGATCTGCTTCTTTAAAGCTAGAAAAACAAGATGATATTTTACAGCTTTCTATCAACATACCAAGTTTCTCACTAAAAGAAACTAAAGTGAAAAAAAGTTTGGTCCAACTAAAAGTTGAGAGTGAAATAAATCTCTCTCCAGAAAATTTAAAAATCGAAAAATTTAAAGTCTTTCAACAAGACAATTTTTTTGACCTTCAATTAAACGCCAAAAAATGGTATCTTTTCGATAAAAGTAATTTTAAAGCTCGCTTAGACGGGAAATTGAACTTGGAAGAAATTCATTCCCTAGCAAAACGATTTTTACCAGGACAAGACTTGCTCCAAGTCTCAGGAACTCTATCCACTCAAATGGATTTAAACTCCGATAATTTGAAACACCTTGAAGCAGAAATTAAGTCGGAAAACTTAGTCGTTGATTCCTTCAAAATAGGAAACCTTCAAAGTAAAATCGATTTAAAACCAGAGAAAATAAGCTTTTCTAACTTTATGCTAAATCGCCAAAAGACAAATATTAATTTTCCAAATCTTGAGCTTATAAAATCCGAAAACAAATGGTCTATGAACTCTAAGTTACAGGTCAACTCCCTAGAGCTTAGACAACTACTACAAGACATCCGAGTTGGTGATGTTCCTCTTCGACTGGATATTGCCAGTAAGGGAATGGATTGCTCAGGAGAAGTCCAACCAGACTTTAATTTGACCTGTACTGGCAACGTTAAATTGCCTTACTTTCGAGTCTATAATTCTGAGAGCAACAAAACAATTACCGCTTTTGAGAATGCCGAAATCACCGGCGGAGTAAAAATCAATAAGCTTGGAGTCTACCCTGAAGGAAAAATAAAACTTGGCGACAGCTTTGGCTCCGCAAAGGGTTATGTTGAATACGAAAAAGGTTTTAAATTTGACTATCAAACTGACAATTTTAATTTCAAGGACCTTAAAAATTTAGCGGACCTGAAAATAGAATCTGGCGTAAAGCTTACCGGCAGTACGGAGGGAGACTCAAAAAGTGCTACCATAGACATGAAATTGAATACCAAGGACTTAAAACTTTTCGATTACTACCTAGGAAATGCCAAAGCAAAATTAAAGTATCAAAAAGGCACTCTGTATATAAATCAAGTATCATCACAGGTAAATCAAAGCGAATTTCGAGGTTTCACTCACATCAATTTGTTAAATGCTTCAATCCTTGGAAAGTTTAGCTCACAAAAAGCTAAATTTAATGATGTTGAGAAAATCATCAAGGCCCATTTAGTTCCACCCCTTAACTTTGTTGCTGAAGGTCCCATGCGACTAGAGTTCAACGGCCCTTTACAATTTAATCAATTAAGTTACGACCTGAGATACTTTAGCGAAAGGTTTTTTGTAAACACAGAAAGCTTCCAAAACTTTAAAGTCCGAGCCACTGCCAAGAATGGCTTTATGAAAACAAAATACCTAGAAGCGCAAAAAAGCTCAGAAAAATCAAAAGTAATTGGGCAAATTTCTTTAGACCCTGACTTCAATTTGGATCTGAAACTAAGTTCTGAAAATTTGAAATTATCAGACTTAGATTTTACTAAAAAACTAGCTGGAAATATCAGCGGCAACTTAGACACCAGCTTCAAGATGCATGGTAAGATCCCCGACCTTAATTACAATATGGAAGGAAAGGTATCAAAACTTAATATAGATCAGACCAATTTAAGTGACTCGTACTTTACGCATAACTTCAATGGTAAGGTTTATGAAACCAACGCCAGTATGTTCGGCAACACCTTAGCCTTAAACTGGATCCACCCTCATAAAAAAACTGAAAAATTCCAATTGAATATGGAGAGTGTGGATTTTAATTTCACAGCTCTTTTCTCTCTTTTAGGCATTAATACAAATCAGGCAGGATTTAATAGTAAATTAAGCTCAGAAGTACGTCTAGTGGCTGAAAATGGCGGGATTTGGAATTCCACGGGAAGCATTAAGGTCGAAGACATTGAAATTCGCAGAGGCTCAAGAAACATATCGAATCAAAATGAATTGAATGTTTCCGTAAAAAATGGCCTCTTTCAGTCCAAAGAATGGCTACTTTCGGGTAGTGAGAGCCAAATTTCACTGACCGTAAACCCTGGAACAAAAGACCGCTGGGACACCAAGCTATCTGGAGCAATTGATCTTTCTCTTGCTAGTTTTGCAGTTCCTTTTGTTGATGATCTAAGTGGAGCATTGAGCTTTGAAACACAAATCAATGGAAGTTTGGTTGAGCCAGTTTTTACCGGGTCTGCCTACTTGAAAAATTCGTTTTTTAGAATCCCCAATTTTCTTCATCCATTTGAAAACTTGCAAGCAGACATATTACTTAATAACAATAAAATCTTAGTGAATAATTTATCAGGAATACTAGCTGGTGGGAATCTGAAAGCTTCTGGCAGCATTGAGTTCAAAGGCTTGACGAAACTTCCAATTAACTTAAAAGGCTCCATATCTAATAGTAATTTCCGTTTCATTGAAGGCTTAAGTTTACTCACAGATGCAGATTTTCGATTAGATGGGGATTGGTTTCCGTTTCGACTAAGTGCAGAGGCTGTTGTAAAGTCAGGAGTGATAAGCCCAAAATCCACCGGTAGTCAAACCAATGTAAGGCCTTCTAGATACTTACCAGAAGTGCTTTTAAAAAATAGTTTCTCGCCCCTAAACTTAAATGTTAATGCTCAACTCCAAGAACGCTTAAAGATCAAAGTTCCTGAACTAGACGCAAACCTCACGGGAAAAGTAAGTATTCAAGGCCCTCTTGGACTGCCGACCTATAATGGTGATATGAGACTTATTCCTGGAGGAAAAATTTATTTCAGAGATACACCATTTAATTTGATTTCTGGGAGAATTCGCTTTGAAAACCAAACTGAGATGAACCCCTCTTTCTTCATGAGTGGGAACACCAGCATCGTTGAGAAAAGTAGCGAGACAAGTTATGATGTGGAAATTCAATTGCAAGGAAATCTAACAAATTTTACAACACGACTGCAGTCTCAACCAAGCCTAAATGAAAGTGATCTAATTAGCCTGCTAGCTCTTGGCCTTACTTCAAATCAACTTGAACAACAAGCTCTGGACAGCCAAACAGATCGTCCAATAATGGAAATTGGTGCTGCAGTAATTACAAACACACCACTTGGTAAAGAGATCGAAGATCGTACAGGTTTTACATTTAAATTGTCTACAGACATTGATGAAACTGATAGTACTCAATATAAAGTTGTAATCAGTAAACAAGTTACACCGAATATTGGAGCCTCGGCCAGTATCCTTGGTAATAACACAAAGAAGGATGTTAAGGTCGAGTACAAACTAAACAAAGAGGTCAGTGTTATAGGTAGTTGGGAATCCACTACTCTCAATGAAGATGCTGCAAGCTCTGTAAATGAAAATCAAGAAAGTGATATCTTCGGATTAGACTTAAGGTATAAAGTAGAATTTAAATGAATATTACTATTACTAAACTCTCGACACTAATTATTCTACTTTGCTTTTTTTCATCTGCAAATGCACAGATCAATGGAATCCCCATAGACTTGCTCGATAAAATCAAAAATTCTAAGCCAGAACTTTTGCAAAAACCATACTCCCCAAGAAAATGGGATCAACTCTTAAAAGAAGTTCAAAGTTTATCCAATGCTGAAAAAGTTGAATTCGATTACAAAGATGGAGTCCCCACTTTTGACATACACAATCGTCCGAAATTTGGTAATTTTCGCTTTAGCGGGATTCCACAGGGAACAGAGAGTGAGCTTAAAAACTTAATTGACTTACAAGTCGGAGAAAGTTTCACGCGGAAAAAAATCGATGACGCTGCAAGAAAAATTAAATCTTATTATATCAATCGAGGTTACCTTCAAGCTGAAATTGAAATTCAAACCAGTTCGATCAAAGAAAAAGAAGGCTTTTTAAAGGTTGATATTAAAATTACACCGAATGAACCCACAGAAATAAGCAAAATTGAAATCTTGAGTTCTAATGATAAATTAAATAAAGATTTACAGGATGAACTATCCTCTTTCGAAGACGAGTCACTTAATGACCAAAACCTAGAAATAATACAAAAGAAAATTAGTGAATACCTAAAAGAAGAGCGATACCTAAAAGCTAGTGCTAGTGAAAACCAAGTATCATTAAATGACGAAAGAACAGGTGCCCTTGTGAGGGTTGAAATTCTTCGTCCTCAAAAGTACGAGTTGAGTTTTTTTGGACAAAAGGAAATTTCTAAATCAAAACTGATTGAAGGATTGGACCTAGAAAGTCCTACAAATATTTTTAGCGAAAACTTATCTAACGAACTTTCTCAAAAAATCAAAGCCACCTATAGAAAAAATGGCTTTGAAAATGCAGATGTTAAAATTGAAGAAATTCCCCAAAAAGATGCCAATGTATTGCGTTTTCAAATCATCGAAGGTCCTCAGACCAGAATCGTAGAATGGCAGATCAGTGGAAGCTATTCCCGCGAGAAAGATTATTATTTAGATAGAATGGAAGATCTTGGCTCAGACCGAATTCGCGATGAGATTTACGTCAAGGAAGACTTAGAGGAAATGCTAAAGTCTCTGAATGTATTTTTGCAAAACCAAGGTTACCTATCATCAAAAGTAGAACTAGAAAAATCAGAGTTTGTAAAAGACAACTCATTAAGAGTGGTAGTACGAATTGATGAAGGCCCAATTAGTATTTTAAAACAAGTGCGTTTCACAGGAGCTGAGTCTTTCAGCAAAGAAGAGCTTCTAGAAGTCATTGAACTAAATGAGGGCAATGCTCTAAATTTAAATCATATTGAAGAAAGCATTAAAAAGTTAAAGAGCTTTTATCTGGAACAAGCTCATTTAGACTACGAGCTACTCAACGAAAAGGCCGACCTGGTTACGTACAGTAATCAAAATAAAGAGGCCTCTCTAAACTTTAAAATAAAAGAAGGCGATAAGATAAAGGTTAAAGAAGTTTTAGTTAGCGGAAATATAATGACCAAAAAAACGGTTATCATTAAGACTCTTGCCTTTGAAAAAGGAGACCTTCTGAGTCTGTCTAAAATACATGAATC
>JAYZXX010000003.1:0-5858 GCA_036140815.1 Bdellovibrionota bacterium
TTATCTA
The DNA here is from genome assembly GCA_036140815.1 of Bdellovibrionota bacterium. Classification (GTDB taxonomy): domain Bacteria; phylum Bdellovibrionota; class Bdellovibrionia; order Bdellovibrionales; family UBA840; genus UBA6502. Next base: position 8 of record JAYZXX010000003.1, read on the forward strand.
TAAGCAACAAAGAAGAAAGTTTATGGTATTGCCTTGAAAATTGTTGTATGGAAAATCAAAGTTCAATCTACAAAACCTACATTCGCCTCTTCCTAATGATCACAGTCTCAATGATCGTGATGTACGGAATCACTTATCTCAACAGCTATCGTCTCGAAGACCTATTCTGGAGTGAGACTAGATTTTATATGAATCTTATCATGGGCTCAGCAATGACACTTGTGATGCTGTGGTTCATGAGAGATATGTACAAAAGTAAAGTTTTAAATACACTTATCGTAATTCTAGCCATTGCTGTGATGGGAAAGGCAACATGGCTAATGCGAACTCAAAAAGAAGTAAATGACATCGCATATATGAAGGCGATGATTCCACACCATTCCATTGCTATATTAACGAGTCAAAAGGCACAAATAAGAGATATTCGAGTTCACCAGTTAGCAGTAAATATTGCGGAGACACAGAAAGAAGAAATTAAGAAAATGAAGAAGTTGATCCAACAAATACAAACGGAAGGCCCGCAGAAACTAGAGGACCTTACGAATAATAAAATCACTCAAAACCTTTAAACCATGACTACGTCCTGGAGCCCGTACCAAAAAAAACCACCTTGCGGTGGTTTGTTTTATTAGGCCTGGTCTACTTGCGCACTCGCTTATAATTCGGCTCTGCCTCATGTACTTCGCTTTCGTCGCATGGGAATGCTCCTCTGCTTCGTACTTGCTCCGCATTAAAATATGCCACTGGCATATTTTACCGCGGGCATAAACCATGACTACGTCCTGGAGCCCGTACCAAAAAAAAACCACCTTGCGGTGGTTTGTTTTTGGTACGGGCACCAGGACTTGAACCTGGGATCCTCCGGTTATGAGCCGGATGCTTTAACCAACTAAGCTATGCCCGCTTAAATTGTTTTATTAATATAGCCAATTCCTAAAGGCTTGTCTTTAATTTTCAAATATTTGAATCATACAACCATAAAAAATGCTTAGTTTTGTCGCAAGGTATGACTCTTTTCTATCCTTTATCCAGTATAGACTACACTTTGCACGCTATCAGCAACCACAATTTCCATATCCACAAAGCCCGTATTTTCAGGAGACTCTTCCTGCGCAAGGTAAGATATACTCGCCACATTTGCGGTTACATTACTTAAAGTGATTAAGCCTTCAACGATAGGCATTACGGCAAGCATTAAAACAATGGTCGGTTCCAAAGGGATTCCAAGGGGCTTCATAACTATTCCAAACATAGCCAAAGCACCAATGCCCGGAGCTCCACTCATTGCTATAGATGTTAAAATAGAGCCAACCAAAACCACAACTGCACTAGATAAACTCAACTCGATTCCGTAGATCTCCATCATAAAAATCGCTGTCAAACTTACAATGAAAGAAGAACCTACCGCATTCAAACATATACTCAATGGAACAAATAAATGAACTCCATCCTTACTTAAGTTAGTCTTCTCCTCAAAGGATTTTAACATGGCAGGAATACTCGCCAAACTAGAGGCTGTCGAGAACGAAACAATGCTCGGGTCTTTTAAAAAGGCATACAACTCTCGCCAACTTAGATTTAATTTCTTTTTTGCAACATACCAAGAAAGTATTACGATCAACAGGCAACCAAAACTCAAAATTCCTACAAATTTACCAAGAGCAAAAATAATTCCCGGCCCTACATGAGAAATGTGTTCTGCAAAAAGACAAAACAATCCAATAGGCAAACCATACATGATACCTTGAATGACTTTGGCCATGGCCTGATACAGTACATTAAAAAGCTCAACGGTATGTTTCGACTCTTTACTTTCAACAAAACCCAGTCCTATTCCCAGGAGAATTGAAAAGAACAATACTGCTAAATTATTCCCTTTTGTTAAAGCTGAAAAAACATTTCCTGGAACCATCAACTCCAATAAGCTCCATAAACCGGTATCTTGTGAAACATTACTTACTACTGAGGGTGCATTTGCAATCAATTTCCCTAACGACTCTTGAGCTTCAGCACTCAAGTTTGAACCAGCTTGACCAATCACCCCTAGCAGAAAGCCGATACCGGCGGCTGTAAACATGATTAAAGGAAATAAGCTAACAATTTTTTTTATGCTTCCATTTAAGCTTTTATTTTTTAATAAGGACGCAATGCTTGAGCTAATGGATACTACCAACAACGGAGTAATAACCATGGTCAACAAAGACATATATAGTTTACCAACAGGAGCAATGTATGGAACTAATTCTTTTATATATATTCCAGTAAAAGCACCACCAAGCATAGCCACTAAAATAAGTTTTGGGTTCCCTAAAAGTTTTATGACTTTATTCCAAATCATTTTTCCTGCCTCCAGTAATCATTTGCTAAAAATTCTTCTTTTAACTTATCTAGACTTCCAGTGCTCTCCATCTCCATAAAGAAAATATCAATCCAAGCTTTTAAACGGTAGTTTTCAGAGGCAACAGCTACACCAATCATATCAAAAGCATCTGGAACCATATAAGTTGCGGTTTTAATATTTAAAGACGGCATCAATGTCTGCCATGTTTTTATGATTTGATTATCCACCATGGTGAAGTCGACCTTTTTCGATGCAATGGCTTTATAGATCTCTTCGCGGTCCTGAAAAAAAATCTTCTTTGCTTTCGGAAACCTTGTATCGATGTATTGAGCGAAGCTAGAACCCTGAAAAACTCCAACTTTAAGGCTTTTATGGTTAAAGCTTTCAACATCCAATCGATTTCCTGAATTGACAAAGCTTAGGCGATTAAAAACAACTCCTAGAGGTAGCTTCACATATGGATTCGAAAACAAAACCTTTTCAGCTCTCTTACTAGTAATACTTAACTTTGAAATACCTAGATCCGCTTTTCCCGCTTCTACAATATCAACTACTTCATTATATGTAGCTGCATTAGAGCGAATCTCCAGCCTCACTCCAAGGCTGCTCGCCATTTTTTTAGCGATTTCGAAATCAATTCCTCGACTTACACTTTTATTGCCTTCTTTATGAATCAAAAAAGGTGGAGCTTGGTTCTCATAAGTCACTACTCTTAGCACTCCACGCTCTCTAATCTCTGAAAATGGGTTTTCAGCCGTGAGGCTTGTGGAACAAAATAGTAGTCCAAGTATTAAGCTTAAAAAACCTCTCATAGTTATCTCCTGGAATACTAAACTTCAAAACTTGTGCCTCTGAAAAGCCATTTTATTTGCTTTGAGAGTAAAATTCCCTCAATGGACCAAAATCGGCATACAAAAGAAAATAAATATACAGCTACACACCCCTTTCTTAGTTTTGTGTAAGTACCTAAAAACAGCTTGAGAGATATTTTGAGTTCAAATATTCACTAATTTGCAAAACTTGGAGTTCAGGCGTTGAATGATTCAAAAGATGTACTGTAAATGATTTGTAGAATTGCAGATACTTTTTAGGAATTAGCCAAAACAGTTTAATGAGGTCCATTTATCTGATGTGCAGCGTATTTAGGAATTAACTCCGAAAGCTATTATCACTGCTTAATAGACTCATTCGTAATTAAGGGGACTCAATTTTAATATGAATAAACAATTCAACATTAGTAGATCAAAAATAGAATGGAACCAGCTTTCTCTATTTACATAAAAAGTGAATGGCAATTTCAGTCTATTTTCGAATAGAAGAAAAACGCTGAGAAAAACAATGTAAATATAGAAGTCCAGATCTACTGAGCAAAAAGAAACAAGACAGCTCTATAACTGTCCAATATCCTTGATTAGAATTTCCAGAAAAGAACTATCTCCAAAACTGAATTGCCCAAACATCAAAGATATCATCTTTCTCTTGTTGAATTTTACCGTCAACGTAAAAACTTAAAGTTATATCTTTATTTTTATCAATCCACTTCATTTCCGGTAAAACGGCTTCAATCCACACAGGTCGATCCCAAGCACCTGTCTTCGGAACAGGAATACTTAATAAATAAGGCTCATTCACATTCTTGGAAGCAATTAAAAGTTCTATAACTCCACTAGGCTTTATGGATGAAACTCGAAAACGAATTTTACTCGCGCCACAAATTTGACAAATGATATCCCTATTTTGAAAATTCACATGGGAGTGATCAGAAATTTTGCCAAGACGGTAGGTAGGCCACGGTTTTTGCTGTTCTCTAGTTAACTCAAGCCCCCTCCAAGACGAAGCCGACTGGATCGGGATATCATAGATTAAATATTCTTCTTCTAAAGCCGAACTCTTGAACTTGTCCTGAAAAATGGTCGACATTTTTAGTTGGGGATTTTCTAGCCTAATATCTTTTAAAAGACGCATTTGAAAATCCTGAAACTCGTTAACCAAGCCAAAGAAGTCCAAATTAGAGTGTCCTATCCCGCGATAGCCAAACTGAATTAGCATGAAATTAAAATTCCCCATTGCGACAGAGAAATTCGCAGAATTTGCTAGATGACCATGAATACTTAGATAAAGATAAGAGGATAGATCATAAAAGACCTCCTGAAATAGTCTATTTGACTTATCGGGGTTTTCATTCCACCGATCTTTTAAAGAGAGCATTAGCCTATCAATTGCTATTAAGAATTCGTTCGTTTCTTTATTTTTGGGATAAAAGTGATTAACATAATTATCTCCATATTCATTCCAAACAGAAACTTTTCTTTCTATACCTGGCATTTCTAAAAATTCCGAAGAGGCACCTCGTAAATATAGAGTTTCCTCATATATTTTATTTTTCCCTTCCGGACCAGCATAATACGGATTGGAACGGTAAGCCTCTCTAAAGTTCTCAATTTTTTCTCCAGCTTCACTACCTAAAACTTCATCAATTCGAAAAGAAAAAGAATAAGAATATTCAGAACGATCTGGATGCAGTTCATGTCGCCACATTCCAGGAGTCGCTACCCAATTTCTCTGCTCATTCACTTCAGCACGAGTACCACCATAATAGACACTTTTACCATCCAGACCTGATGCAACAATCGACTGCTGCCTGCGAAGGATTTCTCTAAAATCTACACTTGAATTTTTATTAATCCACCAGGGTGCAATTCCATGGGTAATTGAATCATGAAGCCTTTGAGGGTAATTCAAATCAGATAAAGGAGCATTTTGATTTCTAGTAGACAGCTTACGCCACTCTTTAGATTCTGCAGGAGGAAGTGAGGCTAAAGTTGATTCTGCCGATTTTGCACAAAAAATATCCGATGCAAAAACTAAATTTGATAACAAAAAAAAATACATGGAAACTTCTATAATAAACTTAAAAAAATAATTCATTAGTAATTTCCCGTTGAATAGGTTACGCCTTTTATAGAAAAATAAATTCATCAAATTTTAAAAAGCAAAGGTAAATACCATTTTTTCTAGTCCATAAATAGACCAATCAAATTTTATCATATCTTAATTTCTATTACATATTAAATACCTATGACTGAAAAAGCTTTCAGGTGACTGTCTATACTATTAACAGTTTTAAGTATTTATTTTAACTTCTCCTAAATGCTAACCAATCTATCTAGAGAATAAGTATTCTTCTTTCGTTAAAAACCACTTTCACACTACAAAAATTACCCCTTTAATCGCAGAAAGCAATGAAGCAAGCCCCTGGAACTCTTGTCAGTATTGATCGAAGTCTGAAATAAAATTCGGACATATAAGAATGTGGGGTTAATTTTATACTTACCTAATCCTATTCGAAATTGTAAGGGTTGATTTATAAAAACAAAAACCGTGCACCCTCAAGAGCTGTAAGCATTAAAACTCTTACCCCTTTAGATTCTGGAACAATTTCTCTCTCAGTCTGTCCAAAAAGAGTGATAGGATCTCTAATTAAAATAGGTATAGGATCCCCAAAAAAGA
>JAYZXX010000004.1:0-11035 GCA_036140815.1 Bdellovibrionota bacterium
GGGTGCTTTAGGCGCTTTCCTTAAAGAAACCTAATACTCTTATTTAACCACCTGCTAAAAAGTTTTATTTTTCACCTGCGGGTATTTTCTTTTTTGTTGCTACTGATTTAAAATATATTGCTTATACAAATATAGAAGAATTTAAATTGATTTGTACTTACTTGAAATTACAATTCGAAGGAGCTGGTGTAATATTTCTAATTGGAGGTGATTTGCGAGGCGATAGTCGACTTTTTCAGAGCTATTGCATTAGACGCATGTACTCAATAAAAGTCGCTAGTCACCCTAAAATAAAAGAAACTAGGTCGTCTAGTTCATGATCTTCTGTTTGAATAACAATTTCATTGTAGCTTGCTAGTTTTGATTTTAACTCAAGGTATTGTACGTCTTCTGACTCGAATTTCTCTAGTGTGTTTTCAATATCTGAAATAAAGTCCCTAATTCTATTTCTTTTTATCTTTAAATCTTTTTCAGAATGAATACTATTAAATACTCTTGTGAAAGACTTTTTTAATTGCAGTTCTTGCCAATTACTACTTGCCAATAGGCTCGGTCCCGAGAATAAAAAAGATAGATTTAGTACGACGGTAATAATAATTTTCATTTTTCCTCCAAAACTATTTGTTTTTTAAAAAAGCAGAGCTGAAATCAACTTATAGTTTTTAAGACTTTAGGATGGCCCATTTTTCCTAAAAATCTTATTTCACATAAACTGTGTCCGCTTTAGGTGACATTATTGAAGAGGCCTTATGCTCCTATTTAATCACCTGCTTAACAGTTTTATATTTCAGCTACGGGTATTTTGTTAAATGATGCTATTGATTTAAATTGTAATTGCTTATGCAAATATAGAGGAGTTTAAACTTACTAGTACTTACTTGAAATTACAAATCGAAGGAACTGGTGTAATATTTCTATTTGATGTTTACGAGGTGATAGTCGACTTTTTCAGAGGTATTGCATTAGAATGCATGTACTCAATAAAAGTCGCTAGTCACCCTAATACTAACACATGCCTTTTTTTAATCGCTCGACCTTTCCTTTTTCTCGCTCAATTTTAGCCTTTGCTTTACCCACTTTCATTAAAGGAGTGTCAAAAGCTTTCTTAGAGTGAAAAGGTTGATCAGTAATTAAGTCAACAGGCTCTTTTGTGAGTTTTTCCGCATGAGCTAAGTAAGATTTTTCATCTCCCGTGGTAAAACTGATTGCATAACCTTTTTTCCCCGCTCTACCAACTCGACCAATTCTGTGAACATAGCTTTCGGCAATATGGGTTAATTCATAGTTAATAACATGAGTAACCCCTTGAATGTCTAAGCCTCTCGCCGCCACATCAGTCGCTACCAGGATATCTGTACTGCCTTTGGCAAATTCATTAATGGCTTGTTGGCGAGCTGCCTGCAATTTGTCTCCATTAATTACTGAAACTTTATGGCCCTTATTGGCTAGTTCTTGGCCAAGCTTGCGAGTGGTACGTTTCATATCTACAAAGATCAAAAACTTTCCCTCTGGATTTTGGTCTATCACATGAAACAAAAGTTTTAGTTTATGCTCTTTATCTACATACATTACTTTTTGATCCACATCAGCCGATACCGTCGCAGGGGGAGCCACTTCAATTATACTCGGATTATTCAATATTCCTTCCGACAAAGTTTTGACCTCTGGTGACATGGTAGCTGAAAAAAATAGGTTTTGCCTTTTTTGAGGTAACATTCTAATTAGATCTTCCAAGTCATCAATAAAGCCCATATCCAACATTCGATCCGCTTCATCCAAAACAAAATGCTCTACAGAGTCAAATTCGACCTTCTCATACTCCCATAAATCTAATAGACGCCCCGGAGTCGCTACCAAAACATCAACTCCTTGGCGTAAAGAATCAATCTGCTCAGCTTTTCCAACACCACCATAGATCAATGCAAAACTCAAATTGGTCAAGTAGCCATAAGATTTAATTTTTTTAAACAACTGAATCGCTAGCTCTCTGGTAGGAGCTAAAATTAGCAAACGACAACTTCTTTTTACTGGAGTGGATTTACTACGAATAAGCTGATCTAGTAAGGGCAAACAAAAGGCCGCGGTTTTACCAGTTCCGGTCTGAGCAATACCTAGGACATCTTTTGCCGCCAAAACCTCTGGTATGGCCTTAAGCTGAATAGCTGTAGGAACTGTATATTTTAATTTTTTTAAAGAGCGCTGTAGCTCATCGGATAGAGGGAAATCTAAAAATCTTGACTCTTGCACTAAGTATTCCTTTAAATTGAATGCTGAGCCTCTGAGTGGGCTTTACATTGAAAAAATGGGATCAACTCCCCCAAAGTACACTAATAATAAATTTAAAACGAGGACAAAGCTTAAACCATTGATTTTCTTCAAAAGTAATCACCAGGCCTAAATGAATTGTATATAAGAATGAGAATATCTTTTCCATAAGTGAAAGCACCATAGGATATCCTAATGGTGGAAAATTCAACGCAAATATCTCTTATATAAAAGTTGGTATGACATTAATTTTTTTTCAACACGTTTTTACCGCACAAAGGAAGGAGTAAAAAACAACACCAGTCTGATTCTAAGAATACAATTCAACTCACTCCCCAGAAAAATACCTAATCAACTATATCGAACATTGCTTCGCAGTTTTGGTCTTTATGAAGAAGATGGTTCGAAGAATCCACAATACTAATTTGGCAAGTTTTTGATATCACATTATCTTCTTCAGTGATCCTTTTGTCATAGCTGACTTTTAAATCAAGCCTAATTTGCTTTTGCACGAAAGAATAAAAATCTATATCCATACAAAAGATATCATTGTTCACAAAGCATTGGTGCCATAAGATGTCCATTTTAAAAGAACAATCAATGAAATTGCCACTCGGGGAACAAACCTCATCGTCAAAAACTTTAGAAAGTTTCAGATCGTAGTCGTTCGCCATATAAATATGTTGCTCAACTGTTTCTAAGTTCATTTTAAATCCGCTATCATCAGAAAAAAAGATTTCTAAATTAGTAACTTCCGAAGCATTAAGCTTAAATGTGAATAATAAAATCAAGCATATGAAACTTTTCATCAAATTTACCTCATGTTCTTTCAAAGTTCGTAGCCTTTCAATAAGGCCTTTTGAATTAACCGCCCTAAGTCAAAACCCAATTTTTGTGTGACTTATATTATCCTCCAAAACCAACTGTTATCACTAGCTTCATAGAGCTTGCTAAAGTACAATTTCTTGAAAAAAGCAAGTTTACCTTGTTTGAGGAAGAGTTTGGAAACACAGTTTTGCTACAATAGAAGATCTTAGTAGAAAATACCATTTCATATTTGAAAAGTGAAAAGCTTATATTTACACTGTCAAAATTATTTGCTTAAATACTTAGGTCCACTTGCTCATCTAAGTAGGTGATAGGAACTCTAAAAACAAACCTAGCTCCACATTGGTATTTTTCATCTAAATAAATTTCACCTGACAAGCTCTCCACATACCTAAAGACTAAGGCTAAACCAAGCCCTGTCCCTTTGTTGGGATCTTTGGTAGTAAAAAATGGATCATAGATCTTTTCTCGATTACTTATGTCAATGCCTGGGCCGTTATCTTCGACAAAAAACTCACAAAAACCATCATTTTCTTTACCATAAATTCGTATTACTGCATTTGTTTGCCCTTGCAATGCATCTTTGGCGTTTCCTAGTAGATTCATAAATATTTGAATGTAGTTTGATTCATTACCATAAATCTGACAATTATCTAATATTTCCTGGATTCTAACATCAAGTTGGATCTTCTCTTTTTTGTATAACTCTTCCACCAAGGCTAAGACTTTGTTGATAGAGCATCTAGGATTGAAAAAACTTTTTTCGTTTTTATTGTTTCTTGATAAATGCCTAAGACCATCAGTAACCTTGTGTATCCTACTTAGAGAATATTGCATTCTATCTAGGGAGCTATCTAGATTTTGTTGATTCAAAGTTCCTGTCGCTATTTTACTTTTTAAAGATTCAACAAACCCGTATAAAATTGCTAATGGATTATTAATCTCGTGACATACTCCAGCTGCCAAAAATCCGATTGATGCCATTCTAGAATTATGTTGAGAAAGGATTTTTTCTTCCAACAACTCTTTTAAGGTGGCTTTTTCTTTTTGTTGCAGTCTACTTAGAAGGTAGAGACTTATTAGAAATAAACAACCGAATAGTATTAGGCTCAGTTTGAAGCTGAATTTCAGAGTTTCAATGCTTTCTCTATTTAGCTCTTTAATTCGATTTTCCGTTTCGGTAATTTCTTTTTCTATTTTTACTGACAACCAGTCAAGGGCGGTTGCGGCTGGAACATCATTAACCTTTACAAAACGATCCACCAACGTGATATCTTTAATCTCTATATCAACTTTTTGTAAATTCTCTTCATAATTTTCAAGGGTAGTTCGAATAATTTCTAAATTATCAGACAAGCTGGCTTCTTCATTTAAATGAGACTTGATTTCCTGCAAACTCTGATAACTTTTTGATAAAGACTCCTTAGCAGCATAGTAATAGGTTTTATCTCTTCTTAAAACATAGTTCTTAAAGTTATGAATCACTCCAACATAACCCATTGACCGATATAAGTCAGAAAGGTCCTTTTGAATCGAATTAAGCTTCATCAAGCTGATTTCATTTTCTTTGATTGCTTGACTTGATGTGGAGTAAGTGGCCGAAAAGGAATAGATAAAAATTAGAAGGCAAATACAGAAAAAGCCTGCAATGATATAATTTCTCTGGTCTTTATCTAAATTCTTCATCTGCGAAAGAATCTATATAAAAAAAGAACAAGATTAAAGGCTAAAATAATTTTATTTACAATCTTTAAACAATCTTAATATTACTTAACTGATAATGGGCAAGCTTTACCCGGAACCAAAACTAATAAGCAATTTTTACTAGTCCGAAGTTTTTTGGATCTCTTGGACAATATGCTGATTTCAATTTCTCTACTTTGGATGCCCCACGCTACGTATTCTTTTTCACATTTTCTAGTCATTGCTTCTGAGAGTCGCAATACTTCGTTCCAACTAGAAGAGACTTGTTCTTTCGTGTTTTGAACCTGATTATCTTTGGCAGTGAGATAAGATTTCAGTGAATCATCTTGTCTTTAATAAGAATCTTCTGAACACTTTTATAAGAGAGAACCCAGCTAGGTCTAGAGCTACTGAGAACTTATTTTTGTTAAGTAGTTGATGTTAATTTTTTAGGATTATCCAAGTCTTTCTTTAATTTTAGGATGATTAAAAAGTTACTTAAATGATGAAGGCAAAACTATTCTAAATACTTATGTTACACACTCAATAACTTTGCTTATTAGGAATCACTCCCCTAACTCCACCTTTTGGATTTTTGCAGTCAGCCTTTCTTCGAGGAATCAAATGAATGTGACAGTGAAAAACCGTTTGCCCAGCGTCTTCGCCGCAATTCATTCCAATATTAAACCCAGTTATACTAGGATCTTCTTTACTTAAGCGATTTTTTAAACGCTCCAATAATACCAAACTATCTGCTTTTTCATTTTCATTTAAATCAAAAAAATCAAGCCTATGTTCAAAGGGAATAATCAGGCAGTGTCCAGGGCTTACTGGATATGAGTCATATACGGCGAACACACTGGAAAATTTCTCTACATAGTCATTGTTCTTTTTGCAAAATACACAATTTTCATGTCTCATATTCGCTCCTGTATAGCCCGTGACGTCTTTTATTCTGGATCGATCTCAGAGTCGGATAAAACATAAATCTCTCCATCAAACAAGCCCTGAATCGTAATACCGGTTTGCTTTACTTGGTTGATGTATTGAATGTGTTCTTTGGTTATTTTTTGACCTGGCACAATGGCCGGAATCCCTGGAGGATATGGTGTGATCAAGCCTGCGCTAATTCTGTTTTCTGCTTCTTCAATTCCAACTGCTTCTCTTTTTCCAAAGAAGGCTTTACTTGGTAGCATTGCTAGGTCTATTTTTGGGACATTGATAAGCTGATTTTTTTTGGCCTTGGCTTTGGACATTTGCACTTTGCCTTCATCCAGCTTTTTCAGTGCATTGAACAAACGAACTACCTTAGACTTAGTTCCACCCAAAGTTAGCAACACCAACATGGTGGATTGAGTGTATTTCTCAATTTCGAGACCAATTTCATCATTTAAAAATCGATGAATTTCTTGAATCGAATAATCACAAGCTGAAAAATCCACCATGATCTTCAAAGGATCATGTCCAAGATTGTCCTCTTTAAAATGAGGAAAGATCTCCGCCATACTATCTTCATCAAGAATTCGAATTCTTTTAAATTTATCAACGTGCTCTTTAAGTTCCTGTACTGAAGCTAATAGGTTATTGATAATTTTATAGCCTTCCATTTCTAACTGCTTATGGCAAACGTCTAGGGAGGCTATAATTTGATATTTCGGTGATGTGGAAGTATAGATGCTATAAATTTCACGAAAGAAGTCTTCATCAAAGTCTTCGTCATTTACATGGATGTAAGAAGCCTGACTAAAGGCTGATACAACTTTGTGCGCGCTGTGAGTGATGTAATCTGCCCCTGAATCAATGGCTGAGTAATAACGAAATTTAGGATGAAATAATGAATATGCAAACCAGGCCTCATCAATAAAAACCTTTATGCCTTTCGCATGAGCCAACTCAACTACTTTTCGAATATCGGTTAAAATTCCTTCGTAAGTAGCTCCTGTTAAAACGATCAACTTTGCATCAGGGTTTTCTTCGATTGCAATTCGAATGTCTTCAATTTTAGGGGGCGCAAAAAAACCATATTTTGAATCATAAATACTATCTAGATAAATAGGTTGACCACAGGCTTGGAGTATTCCGTAGTGAACGGATTTATGACAGTTTCTATCTGCAATAACCTTGTCACCAGAACGAAGAAGGCTTTGCAAAACAATTTTATTGGAAGTAGATGAGCCGTTGGTTACAAAATAGGTCTTCATTACGTTAAAGGTATAGGCCGCAGCCTCTTGCGCCTTACCAATTAAATTAGAACTGTCCGAAAGGGAGCCTAAACTATCGACTGAGATTGACAAATCACTGGCGAATACATTTCTACCGTAAAAATTGTAAAAGTCTTGAATGTATGGTGAGTTTCTGAAGCTACTTCCACCGGAATGTCCCGGAGTGTGCCAAGAATCATTTGATTCGATAACGTACTTTTTGTAAGGAGTCCAAAACGGGGTTTGAGTGCGATCATCAAAATCATTTAGAATATAACCCATAATAAAATCTGGGTCCGTGATGATGTCATTTCTGTAGAAAAAAGACTCTATATAGTCAGATTCCTCTACGATATCCATTCCGATTTCATCATCAGAAAAAACATAAATGGGAATTTCAAAACGAAGGTTTTTTATATCTTGAATTAAAGCGGAAAGACTTTTCTCTTGCTTCGACCTCCCTTCAAACTGCCAACTAATTGCCACAGATTGAAAGTCGCCATCTTCTTCAACAAGTTGTAAAACTTCTTCAATGTTTTTAGCGCCTATGATCTCAAAGTCCACATCGGAGCGATTATAATTTTTTACCGATTGATCTAGGCTCGAAATGATATCTTCTAGAAGTTCAGAGTTGCTTTCAAAAATTAATATCTTATACAATGGCGTCATAAGTCTTTCATTCCTCAGGGTTTTATTTGATGATATAATCATACTATGGATTGGTGTCTAATCAATTTTTTGGAGGAAAGCTAGATGCCTATTTACCCAAGTATAGATAGCTATGTTGATGATCAAATTTCTAATGCTGAGTTCAGCAAAGCCCTCGATCATGGTCTTGTATATGTAGGTCATAAGCTTATGGTGCCTAACAAAGGGGACTATTTTGTTCTTCCTAGTTTTAATCAGGCCTATGTATTGGTCAATACGGGAGAGTCTTATCGAATGCTTTCCAATGTATGTAGCCATAGACAAGCTTTGTTACTAGAAGGAAAAGGAAATGTTAAATCCATCAACTGTAGGCTTCATTGTTGGGGCTTTGATCTTAATGGTAAACTAAAACTGACACCATTATTTAAAGATGATGCGTCGAAGGCAGACCTGGCGAGTTTTGAGCTTAAAGAGTGGAATGGTTTACTGTTTAAATCCAGGACTCCTGATCTAGACTTAAAAACCGCGGGCCTAGATGAATTTATTAATTTTGAGGGCTTTGAATTCGCAGGATACTCATCTGAGAAATACTCTTTCAATTGGAAGGTCTTCATGGAGATCTACCTCGAGAATTACCATGTATTTTCTATACATCCGGGACTAAAAAAATATGTAAGTCCGACGGATCTTGAGTGGCAAACAGGCAGTGACTATTCCATTCAAAAGGTAGGCCTAGCGAAGTTCATAGAAAACGGAAACACAGAGCTATACACCAATTGGCAGCAAGCTATTTTAGAGCATTTTAAACCAAAACTTCCTCGCTATGGAGCTATCTGGAGTTTACTGTACCCCAATATTATGATTGAACACTACCCTAACATCATAGCCATTAGTACAGTCCATCCAATCGGGGCTAAGGAGTGCTTGAATCAAGTAGAGTTTTACTACCCTAGCCAAATGTATCAGCAAAAACCTGATTACTTTGATGCCATGCAAAAGGCCTATGCTGAAACAGCAGCTGAAGATAATGAGGCTTGTACTATCTTACAAAAAGGACGGGAGGCTCTTTACCATCAAGGGGAAAAAAAGTTTGGGCCAATTGAATCCTTTTTAGAAAAAGGGGTGCAAGAGTTTTACAACTTCCTGGCTCGTTAGAATTTTAAGACCTAAAAAAGATGGAAATTTGTCATTTGGGTGGCTGCCACCCTTTTGAATTTTAAAGGCTGTAGAACGCCTTTATTTGCTGTTCTAAACACTTTAATGAGTTTTAACGGACATGTCCGTAGTGTTTTAAAATCATGATGAAATCGGCTCTGGTAACCTCTGAAAAATTGGAATTTCTGTATACGGACTTTTGCACAAGATAACTAAGGCTAATACTTGGGGCTGCCTGCATAGCTATTTCTCGATGAGATTCTATTACACGCCAAATTATATCTATCATCTTTTGTTTAGAATAGTCACTTACCGGGAAGTTTCCTTTGTAGGCCATAATTGCATCAACGAAATGAACTTTTGAAAAATCAATTTCTGGCAAATGATTTTCCAAAACAATTTCAGCAAAAAGAGATTGGCGTTTCTTAGCAATTCCGTATTGGGAGCCTAGGCTAAATTCAGCATTCTCGTAGGCATCTCTTATTTCATAAAGACTAATATCATTTCTTGTAAATAAGCGATCGTGAAAACGACTTGGTAAATTTAAAAGAATCGCTCGGTTTAATGCATTTTGCTCTTTAATTTTTGCATACTTACTTGAATAAATGTCTCTTTCAAATTTTTGTCGATTGCTAAATAGATTTTCATATTCGCTAGAAAAAGATTTTGAACAATTCAAACTACGATTTGGCAATTGGGCCGAATAGGAAGATATAGAAAAAACTAAACTTAAAACAATAGGAACGAAAACTCTCATGGTTCAACCTCTTTGAATCACTAGAATATCCATAAACATCAATAATCAAAAGCAATTAGAGTAGTTTTTGGAAAAGCTTCTCAGCTGACAAAGACAAATACACCAAATAGAAAACAGTATGACTTTCCATTCTACAAAGTCTATTTGCTCAGAGGTACTTTCTAAAAACTAAAAAGAGATTAGGTTTACACAAGCTTTTGTTACGCCCTAAAATCAACAATCAAATTATTAGGTGGTGTAGTAAGAATTATAATTAATTAGCCCACAGTCTGCCCTGGGCATAAAGTCACCAATTGAGTATAGGTTTCCTAGGTAAGCAAAAAAGGGAGCCAATCCAGGGACTAACTTCTTAAGCTTTAGAGCAAACTAAAAGACTATGCCCACCAATAGCAATTTGATCCATTTGTTCGTCAATTTTAAATGATTCTGCCGAAAGAAATTCTTTAAAATCATTATATGAATAAAAGCGACTACAGCCATTTGCCATTGCCGTAAAGTATAGACTAGTGGCGTTCATCACAAAAGAGGCCGTTTCATGTTTTTGCCTATCCCAAAACAATTCTAAAATTGCTAGCCTTGCCCCAGCACAAGACTTACGAACCTTTGAAAGAATCATTTTAATTTGATCGTCTGAAAAACAGTCTAAAAACTGACTCATAAAAACAAAATCTGCTGAATCAATTTCAGGAATTTCTTGAGACAATAAATCTACTTCTTTAAATTCAACTCGATCATTTAGACCAGCTTTTTCTAAATTTGCTTTTGCAACGGCAATTAGCTGAGGGAGATCTACTAAGACCATTTTAACATCTTTATTGTAGTTTAAAACCTTCATGGCCCACTTACCTGTGTTACATCCGATATCTACAATTTTTTGTGGTTTATAAGAAAAAAGCTTATCGAGAACTCGATCGAAGGAATTATCAGAATAAAAATGATCAAATTCAAACCAGCTAGTTTTAGCTGGTTCTGGTAGGTGGGAAATAATTGGGTATATGGTTTCATGTTCTTTTGAAAACTCAGTAAGACCTGCAGCTTTCTGCTTTGTAATGGCTTCATCTAGCTTTGATAAACCCAAATAGTTAACGTCGTGAGAAAAATTCATATTTACCCGAGTCATTTCATCATTAATTAAAAAATGACCAACTTTATTTAAATGATAGATCTTCTTCTCGGGATCATACCAAACAACACCAGCACTTAAGCCCATATCCAATAAAACCTTCACACCATATAATGGTAAGCCAAGATCATCTGAAATAGCTTTTGCCGTTAGACCTGAATCTCCTGCGTCTTCAATTTTATTCAGTATGCCTAACTTAACCAAACTTCGCGAAGCTTGAAATATGAATGGTCCTAATGCAATTTTTTGCGCTTCATGAATAGCTTCGTAGGCTGAAAGATCAGATTCTTTATAGTACTTGTTCATATGCTTGGCCCCTTATCAAATGACTTCACATTATATTTGTAAACGGAATTTCATTTCAAGTTTAAAAGA
>JAYZXX010000005.1:0-7015 GCA_036140815.1 Bdellovibrionota bacterium
ATAATACCTCTAATCTGCGGCTCAGCCATTACTCAGACCTCCACCAGAGGTGGAGGTTTTAGGGATTTAATAAAAAAGCCCAAGCGATTGCTTGGGCTTTGATAAAAATAAAACTTTGCGTTTATTCTTAGTAACGGTAGTGCTCAGGCTTGAATGGACCTGTTTGCTCAACACCAAGGTAAGCTGCTTGATCAGTGGTAAGTGTAGTTAACTTCACACCAATTTGACCTAAGTGGAAAGCAGCAACTTTCTCATCTAAGTATTTTGCCAAGCGATAAACTTTGTTCTCTTGGTACTTATCACGATTAGTGAAAAGATCGATTTGAGCTAATGTTTGGTTAGAGAAAGAGTTGGACATTACGAAACTTGGGTGACCAGTAGCGCAACCAAGGTTTACCAAACGACCTTCAGCTAAAACAATAATAGCAGCACCTGTAGATTTCACAGTGTGAAGATCCACTTGTGGTTTAATGGTTTCTTTTACGGAGTTACTATTTAACCAAGCCATATCGATTTCGTTATCAAAGTGACCGATATTACAAACAATTGCGTTGTCTTTCATTTTGCTAAAGTGAGCTTCAGTGATGATGTCTTTACAACCAGTAGCAGTTACAAAAATATCAGCCATTGGAGCTGCTTCTTCCATAGTTACAACTTGGTAACCTTCCATCGCCGCTTGAAGCGCACAAATTGGATCAACTTCAGTGATTAAAACACGACAACCATACTGACGAAGAGAAGCCGCAGAACCTTTACCAACATCACCGTAACCAGCAACTACTGCCACTTTACCTGCAAGCATTACATCTGTAGCACGCTTGATACCATCTGCTAAAGACTCACGACAACCGTAAAGGTTATCAAATTTTGACTTAGTTACTGAATCATTTACGTTGATCGCTGGGATTTTTAGTAAAGCTTTCTCAGCCATTTTTTCTAAATTATGAACACCAGTGGTTGTTTCCTCGGAAACACCGATTACGTTTTTAAGAATTTCAGCATATTCTGGTAAGTGCATAATATTTGTTAAGTCACCACCGTCATCAAGAATTAGGTTAAAACCTTCTTTACCCCAACCTTCGATGGTCTGACGAATACACCAGTCATACTCTTCTTCCGTTTCACCTTTCCAAGCAAAAACTGGGATACCTGTAGCAGCGATAGCAACAGCTGCGTGGTCTTGCGTAGAAAAGATATTACAAGAAGACCAACGAATTTCTGCTCCCAAAGCAGCAAGTGTTTCGATAAGTACAGCCGTTTGAATTGTCATATGTAAACAACCAGTTATTTTAGCACCCTTCAAAGGTTGAGTGGCAGCATATTCCTGACGAATGGCCATCAAACCTGGCATTTCTTTTTCAGCAATTGTGATTTCTTGACGACCATACTTAGCAAGTTCTTCAAACTTAGCAGGGTTATCCATCGCTTCTTTCGTTACACAGAAGTCTCTTGTCTCAGGCATAGTTAATGCCGCAGTATTGTAGATCGAATTTGTTGTAGTAGTCATAGTCTCCATTCGCCTTCCCTTTATGTAGGTTTTTAATAATCTATCTTCTTTTAAAATCCGTAATATCTTAAATCTTTTTATTTTGATTGCCAGCAAAAAGCGCCTAACTGGCAGTTAGTCGCACAAGGTCAATATCTGATAACCTTCATCCGTTATTAACACAGTGTGCTCGAATTGGGCAGATAAACAATTATCTTCTGTTGTATACCATTTGATGCTTGAATCTTTAATGTCATGCTCAATGATTCTAGCATCCGTTTCATTAATCATAGGCTCTACTGTTAAGCAGCCCCACTTAATTAATTTGGACCCCTTGCCCTTTTTACCGTAACTAGGAACAAAAGGTTCTTCGTGAAACTTCTTTCCAATTCCATGCCCACCGATATCTCGAACGATATGATAACCTCTTCTTGTCACATATTTATTAATAGCAAAGCCGATGTCGCCAGTGGTGTTACCGGCTTTCACTTGCTCAATGCCCTTATTCATCGCTTCAAATGCAGCCTCAGTAATATTTTTTGCAGCATCGCTTACCTCGCCAACAAAAAAAGTTCGGGAAGTATCACCGTGAAAGCCATTTAAAATACAAGTCACATCTAAATTTACTATATCACCTTCCTTAAGCACTGTTGAGTCAGGTACTCCATGGCAAACAACTTCGTTTACAGAAGTGCAACTAGCTTTAGGAAAACCGTGATACCCAAGAGGTGCAGGCTTTGCTCCTTTTGACAAAGTGTATTCATGAACAATTTTATCTATTTCGTCTGTGGTCATTCCGGCCTTAATGAAAGAGCCTGCGTACTTCAAAGTTTCCGCAGCCAATCTTCCTACTTTTTCCATTGCCGCCACATCACTGGCCGTTTTTCTGGTCACATTTTCCTCCGAGATAGTTCCTAATTTTTAACTTAAAGCAAGCCTTATTGCAGCTACTTTTTCTCCTTTTTGCCATTTAAGTGGGCTTTATCTATAGATTCTTTGCATTTCATTGCACTTCACTAGAGCTTTCCGTAAAAGCAAGGCAGAATGAAGCCTAATTTGATCAGGATTAAACATATTTATGGAAAAAATATTAATAACTCGTTTTTCTAGTTTTGGTGATGTGGTTCAAGCAATGGTTTGCTTAGAAGCCTTGAAAGACCGATTTCCTGAGGCAAAGATTCACTGGGTGTGTCGAAGTGAATTTCGTCCTTTGATCGAAAACCACCCTTTGGTGGAAAAGGTATTTGATTTAAAAAAAGGAAGTAAGTTTAGCGACCTGAAGCTTCTAATAAAAAGTCTTAAGAAAGAAAACTACAGTCATTTTTATGATGCTCACAACAACACTCGATCGAACTTAATTTCCTTTTTTTTCCTATGGCAAAGAATCATAGGAAAAATAAAATACTGCCAAAGACCTAAAAATCGTTTCAAAAGATTTTTATTGTTCAAATTTAAAATCAACCTTTTTCCGTGGCCATTTGTTTTAATGAAATCTTACCTAAAACCACTAGAGGCCTGGGGTGTAAAATCTGAACTAAGTAAAAATAAACATATCTATCTGGATCCATCCGTCTTTGAATCTGCAAAAGAACATCTCCATGAAACCAAAGACTATATTGTTTTAGCGCCAAGTGCTGCATGGGAGTTAAAAAGGTGGCCCATTGAATACTGGCAAGAACTCATTAATCGAATGCCAAATGAAAACATCGTTCTTTTGGGCGGCCCCGAAGATCACTTCATAGAAGACTTAGTAAGAAATGCCAAAGAAAGAAGAGCTAGATTAATCAATCTCGCGGGTAAATTGAGCTTTGCCCAAAGTTGCTCTGTCATCGAAAATGCAAAACATATCATTGGTGGCGACTCCGGACTAACTCATGTTGGTGACTCTTTTGCCATCCCCAGCTCTTTAATCATTGGCGCAGCCGCTTTTGCTTATCCAGCTAGAAAAAGCACAAAAATCTTAGACCACCAACTCCCGTGTAAACCTTGTAGCAAAGACGGCCGAGGAAATTGTAAAAATAAAATCTACAAAGAATGTCTATTTGGACTTAGTCCAGATGAAGTTCTGAAATCCATTTCACCAGAAAAAATAAAAGAAATTCCTTTTACAAAACTATAAAAGCCAACTTTTTCTCATTTTAAAACAAGTCCTTAGGCTTGGTTGTGTTTAGTTTTTCAGTTTGATTCCGAATAGATAAATGAGCTTATTTATTTTGGAGTAGAAATGTTTGCAGCACTAAAAAAGCAACCAAAACATGTTAAAATCGCCATAGGCGTTCTAATTTTACTTGTAATTGGCTCCCTTGCTATTCAACCTGACAAAGAATTCAAAATGGAAGGCGTTACCGTTTCGGAAGAAGTCATCGACTTGGAAGAAGCCATTAAACAAGATGAAATCTATCGTGAAAAAATACGTAGACAAGAACTTGGCTTAGAACCTCTGCCTGGAGAAAATCCTACAAAGACCCAGGTAAAAAAAGAAGAACCTGTTAGAAAAACAACAAATGCTAAGGTAAAAAGGGAAACTCAAAAAAAATCGACGCCCCCAAAAAGCCCTGCTAACAACAATGAAAAAGTGACGAAAAGTAAATCTAAGCCTAAAGAAAACAAGCAAGAATTAAGCAAAAATTCTCCTCAAAAACTTGAAGAGAAGAAAGTGAATCCTGTTGCAGAGAAGGCTAAATCCCCAAGTAAAAGGCGCTTAACGGATGAAGCAAATATGCTGAGAATTTCTAAACTTTTAGAACGAGCACCTGCGAGTATGACAGAATTAAAAGCCGGGATTTCCGAAGAAGAGAATAACCACTACTATATATTGGTAAGAGCCAGTGAATACTTTGATACAAAGATTTTTGTGAACCAACAAACTAGAATTAACTTATCCGGTGAAAAAGGAATTCACAGCTTTCCAATTCCGCCTGAGATGGTTTTTTCACAAAACATGGTAGACATTTGTTACCTTCATAATGATATGCCTAGAAGCCCGACGGTACGTGAAATGGTCAGAGTTGAAGTTCTCAACACAGAAGACTGGCCTGAAGATCGAATGCCAGCTATGCTGAACAATCTTCACGTAAGACCGCTTCATGTAAGTTTATCCCCCACTGGGAAAGACTTTTCCCCTGGAGACTTAAACTGCGAAAGCCTACTATTCTAAATCCCTTCAACAATATCTTGATAGTTTTCAGTGGTAGAAAGAGTGATCAAAACATCTCCCTCACTAAACTCATAGTCAGATTTGGGACCGAAAACAAATTCTGAACTTGCTTTTTTAATACCTAGAACAATCATTCCCTCTCGCTTGAAACCAACATTTTTTAGAGTCTTACCAAGTAAATTAGGGTGATCATCCACACATAAATCTGCCATTTGAATTCTTTCATCCGCTTCTAAACTCACACCACCAATATCAATGAAGCCCTCTACCATAGGGTTCAAAATAGTATTTGCAACTCTTTGTGCTGACACAATTAAAGGAGACACTACACGATCGGCACCAGCTCGAATAAGCTTACTCTTTGCTTCGTCTTCATTGGATCTTGCTATGATAAAAACCTCAGGGTTTAGATCCTTAGCAGCCAAGCTTACATATAAATTATCTGCGTCGTTTCGTAGCATACTAGCGATCACTTTTGCCTTATTAACTCCCGCCTCCAGCAAAATCTCATCATGGGTTGCATCACCTTCTACGTGTAAAATCCCAAGGCTTGCCATCTCTCGAATGTGCTCATGATTATTATCAATGACTACAAAATCGCTGCCTTTTTTCAAGAGTTCTCTTGAAATCACCCGCCCCATGCGACCATAGCCCGCAACAATACTGTGCTCCTCTAATTTTGCTATTTTCTTTGCCATTCGTTTTCTCCGGTTGACTTGATAACTAGAAGTGAAAATTTCATTCATAAAAAAAGTAATGGAATAAGCAACTGTTCCCACGCCAATTAATAAGATAAAAATAGTAAAGTAGCGCCCCGTTTCACTTAATGGTTTTACCTCAGCAAATCCTGTCGTCGTCAGAGTGATGATTGTCATATACAGAGCTGTGCCAAAATCCCAGCCTTCGATCCACTGATAACCAAGGGTTCCTACTGTTATCACCGAAACTACGGCACAAAATAAGAGAAACTTTCTAGAAGGTTTAAACATAAATCCATTCTAAAAAAATAAAACAAGAATGTCGCTTTTTAAAGAAAGCTAGCTAAACTTATGACCAGAGATCACACTTGCCATCCATGCTAAGGATTGTAGCTTAAGTATGTATAGAACTATCATTTCAAGCTAGAAGGATTTATAAAATCGAAAATATAGCATGAATGGAAATACAAATATATTTACTAACTTTATTTAAAAGAGTGGTCGATCCCTTTCTTTTTATAATCACTAGAAAAGACTATTAACTCTCTGCTGTTTGTTACATAAAAATCTAAACACCAACTTCTAAAAAATAAACTACTAACAAAATTTCCTATACAGAAAAACTATTTAAAGATCTCCATTATCTCAATAACTTCCTTACCACTAGGTTTATGAAACAGCGACTCATCCCCCTCTTCCTTACCTAACAATGCCTTCGCTAGAGGGCTTTTCCATGAAATTTTACCTTCATCAATATTAATCTCATCTTCGCCAACGATTTGATAAACTAGCTCACGATCATCTTCATGAAGAACTTTTACCTTTAATCCAAAAACAACTCGCTCAGTAGAGAGATCATTTGGATCAACAATTTGAGCATTTTCTAGTTTTTTAATGATGTAGCGAATGCGTCTATCTATTTCACGCAAACGTTTTTTCCCATACAAGTAATCTCCGTTTTCAGAACGATCTCCGTTAGAAGCAGCCCAAGAAACTGTTTCAACAACCTTTGGACGTTCCTCATTTTTTAAAAGAAGCAGTTCTTCTTTCATTCTTTCAGCACCTGTTTTGGTAATATAAGTTTTCAATGAAACCTCAATTCTTATGTTACACAGATAAAATGACGCAAGACCCTGCATTTATTTAAAATAAAGCCTTGCCTTACACATAACTTACACATTAACTTATAAACAACTTACACGGAGTAGATATGCCAACAAAGAAGAAAGTAAGCCCGAGGAAGAGTCTTACCCCAAAAGAGAAAATGGTCTTAGAGTTTTTAGAACAATACATTCTAGAAAACGATATGTCGCCATCCTTTCGGGAAATTAAAGAACACTTTGGGTTTGCCTCCTTCAACTCCGTGCAAAGGTATGTAAAACAGCTAGAGCAAAAGTCTTACATCCGCTCTGGGGACAGCAACCAAAAGCGAGCCATCGAATTAGTTGCCAGTGCCACAGATTTACAGAGTAAAAAAATTATTGGAGAGAAACAAGAGACAAACGACAATTCAGACATTTTAAAGCTTCCATTGCTGGGACGAGTGGCAGCTGGCTCTCCAATTGAGCGCAGAGAGTATAACGAGTTCTTTGAGCTAAACAGGTCTCTAGTACCAAAACCTCAAGAGAGCTTTGTTTTGCGTGTTGAAGGTGATTCTATGATTGAAGATGGTAT
>JAYZXX010000006.1:0-2791 GCA_036140815.1 Bdellovibrionota bacterium
TAAATCTGGAACTTCAAATATTGAAGCTTTAAAGCAAGACCCAGAAATGCATGAGTTGTTAAAGAATTCTAGCACCATTGAAGCAGTAGTTTCTTACTTGGAGCGCCAAGAGTGGTACTACGATCGATGGGAAGATATCCCTAAAGATGTTCGCTCGCAAAAATATACTTATGTGATTAGAAATATTGGCGTATCAAACTTTAAGTTTATGGGCCTCATCACGGAGATGCATCAAGCAAAAGATCTAGCTTTTGCCAAAGAGGCTGTACTGAGTGCTGTTTCAGAAATTCGACGTGCAGATGCTGAAAGAGATTTTCCTCGAGCTTCCAACATCAAAGGTTATAGCCTAAGCAAAATTATCGCTAGAAGTATTTTGCGACGAGCATCTCATGCTGACCAAGCTGGAGAAGACAAAATTGAAACTAGGTCTGAGTATGCAAAGCGTAAGGAGTTTCGCTCTGGTATGTTTAAATTGGTAGATGGAGTTTACATTCCATATTACCAGACTCGAGGTTTAGAACCTGAGCAGGAAAGAATTTTTAACGACTCTTTTCTTCATACTTACGGGGAACATCCACAAAAGTTTAAGTCTACCTCTGTGGACCCATTTTACGAATGGCTTTTGAACAACTCCGGTGATCTTAAATTTATGCCGGGAGGAGTATCAGTTCTATACAAACTGGAGATTGGAACCGAAGCTGTAGATGCTAAATTCTCAGTATACACTGCACAAGCTGAAGTTTTAGATAACTCAAGATACGGTGGAGTTCCTCGTTGGACAACTTGGTCAGGATGGAAACTTCTTTTCCGTACCATCGGAACTTATTCCGAAGAAAATTTAAGACTGATCCCTCGAGATATAGAATTGAAAGAGATCGAAAAGGATCCTGAGTTGACCCCAGAAGAAAAAGCTACGGCTATTGCTTCATTTAACAAACGCCAAGATTTAGGAAAAAGAGCCAAAAAATTCCTTGAAAACCTTGAGTTTGAAGATGGCAATAACTATGGTGTTCTTCCTCCTGACACTCTCTTATACAACGCAAAGTATGAGCTGCAAAAAAGAGAAAAGGAAGACTCGCAGTAAGCCATAATCTAAAGTCATCAGTAGTTAAAAACCTCATTCCAGCGGAATGAGGTTTTTTTATGCAGATAGATGCACTGCCTATAGAGTTTATGGGAAAGATTAGGATAGGATTAGATACCGTAAAATCTGGGGGGATTTATGACTAAATGGATTGGCTTAGGCCTTTTAATTTTTAGCTTTCAAAGCTTGATGGCTGAAAGTTTTTTGATTCGCGAAAGAATCAGTAATGATGGAAATGTAACTACCTTATCCGTAGAACCTACGAGAAAAGAAGTTCAAAAAGAAGTGATCCTTAAGAACATTCAAGAGTTTTTAAGTGAACATGAAACTAGCTATGAATACAATCGTGATTTTTACAGAGAGCGCTTAGTTCCAGAAAGCATGCTCAAAACCGAGCATTATTATTTTTTGCAAAACTTTGATGTTAGTTTTTTAGATCTTCCACACCTAGAGGTAAGAACTATCGTCGAACAAGGGCCGGTTGATAATAGAATTAATCTGCCCATCCTAGCAGAAGGATACACTCTTGCTGAAAAAGAGAAATTCTTTGAAGACTGTAAAAGAATCTCTCGCGATCTTTTTGCCAACAAGGCATTTTCAAGCTACCTAGAACTTTTTAATGTCTATGCAATTTTCGTAGCCTCTAATGAGTCTGGAGTAACAGACATTGAAAGAAAAGATACTGCTTTCGACTTATACCGCTCCCCTGCTGGTTCGAAGCGAGGAATTATCCCTGGCAGTTCATGGGCCATTGACCGCGCCTTCAGGCAAGCTCCTGGTGCGGATTACCCAATCATCCTTGTAAATGATGATTTTTATGGTGGCCTTGGTGGGAGATACGCCATTACTACAAGAAGCCTTAATAGTGGCTCCATGGTTTTACGTCACGAGCTTGGACACAATTTTGGTAATGTTGGTGAAGAATATGATGGAGGGCAGGTTTATTCAGGTGCAAACTTTTCCGGTTCTCGCAACTTGAATTGGCCGCAGTGGATTGAAGGCCAGGCCAAAGTTTTTGAATCTCAATTTTTATCAGGAGCATACCTTTGGAAAAATTTAAATGAAGGCGACATCCATGTAGATATAGATTTCCCAGGTCCTAATTATATTTTTGATGCAAAAATTAGTTCTGTGGGATGGTCATCTCCTAATGATGTAAAAGTTGAGCTGAATGGTGGCCCCTTCCCTATCAAAGGGGTTTGGACAGAAGACCGTTCTTTCTTTAGCCCTGTTAATTATTACGCTTTAAATAAAGGAAGAAATCGTTTCAGCTTTAAGGAAAACATTCATGATGGAGATAATGTATTTGCCTTTGCTATGATTTACGCCCATCCAAGAGATATAATTACAGACAAACATTATGTGGGTGGCTACTCGGTTTTTGATAATTACCAAAGAAAAAGAGGCTATCGCCCCACTTTTGATACCTGCCTAATGCGTGATATGCGCTCCAACCAATTTTGCAGTGTAGATCAAGAAAATATGTGGAAACGTTTCTTATCCAAAGTATCAATTTTAGATGGCCATAAAGTAACAAAACAACAAAATGGTCAATACCTAGTGCAAGTGAATGCTGCTTTAAATCGTCATGGTAAAATCACTATGGAAGGAATCGGTGAAAACAATAAATTGATTTTTAGAGAGAAATTTATGAATCAGTTTATAGTTCCTAATACCATCAAGGAAGTTCGTTTTAGTTTTACCACA
>JAYZXX010000007.1:0-3249 GCA_036140815.1 Bdellovibrionota bacterium
AATATAAAATAAAACCTTTACTCCACGCTTTTTTAGATCCCCTGCAAGCTTCATATTAAACTCAGCATAGTCCATCAATAATGCGACTTTGGTTTGGCGTTTATCGACCTGCTCTAGGATATTATTATAAATTCCCTTAATGAAAGGATAGTGTTTTAAAACTTCTTGAAAGCCCATAACAGCCATGTCTTCGGCACGTCCCAAAGCTTCGAAACCAAGATCAATCATATCTTGGTTACCTACCCCCCAGTAATGAATATTGGCTTCCTCAGAGGCTGAAAGCTCCAACAACCTTTGCGCATAAAGATTACTAGACGCTTCTGCTGAAATGATTAATACTTCGTTATTATTTTGCACTCGACTCTCTGGCTAACTGGCTGATTTTCTCTGCTAGAGCTAAGGCTTCCAAACCATCTTCTCCACTAACTTCGACATCTACATCTTGTAAAATGGCTTTAAAGAAACTTTCTGTCTCTAAAAACAAGGCATCTTCTTTTTCTAAATTCCAAGTTTCATGGTCTATAGCAAGACTTCCTTCATTTTCAGGTTCTTTTTTAGTGCTAAGTCCCACTTCACCGTTTCCAAAATCAATGGATAAATATTGGGCCTCTTGGAAAACTCTAAACTTTCTCTGAGCAGATTGTGAAACTCGACTGGCTGTCAAATTGCAAATGGTCCCCGACTCAAACTCCAGCCGAGCATTGGCAATATCAACGGCTTTTGTTAAAACCGGCACACCAACCGCTTTCACTTCTTTCACTGGGCTATCCACCAAAGACAAAATTACATCTATATCGTGAATCATTAAATCTAAAACCACATCAACATCAGTGGCTCTTGGTTTAAAGGGAGCTAGCCTATGGACTTCGATAAATAAAGGCTTAGCTCTTAATTTTTCTTTCACCGACTGTAAAGCGGGGTTAAAACGTTCAATGTGGCCCACTTGTAGTTTCAATGAATTTTTCTTAGCCAATTCACATAACTCTTGTCCCTGACTAGAAGCTGCAGTGATTGGTTTTTCTACTAAAACATGTATATTGTTCTCTAAAAACAATTTGGCTAACTCATAATGCATTTGAGTAACAGCAGCAATACTTACGGCATCCACTTTTCCTATTAACTCAGAAGCATCACGAAACCAGCCACAACCCAATTCTTCTGCTATCTCTTTTGCTCTAGCTTCATTGCTATCCACTACAGCCACAAGTTCACTATATTCACTGGCCGCGTGCTTTTGCGCATGAAATCTTCCTAAATAGCCAACCCCTACCACGGCAGTTCTTAACTTTTTCATATTGCCAAGCCTCTCTCACTTGAATCGATAAATTCTATCACACGCTCCACAGTACGAAGCATTTTACATTCATTTTTAATTCTTTCTAAAGACTCTTCCCGAGTATGTCCACCTCGAGTTAAAATACGAATGGCTCGAGTTACCTCTTGAATCTCTTCTTTGGTAAAACCAGATCTTTCCATGCCCACTCGATTTGGAGCTCTCATGGTAGCCCAACTTCCTTGCGCGATGGTATAAGGAAGTACATCTTTATTAATAGCAGTAACCCCTGCAATAAAAGCATGCTCACCAAGACGACAGAACTGTGTTACTCCTACCATTCCACCGATTTTTACATGGTCACCAATTTCGCAGTGACCTGCTAAATTTGAAGATGAAGCAATGACAACATCATCGCCGATTTGACAATCGTGACCAATGTGAACCATGGACATAATCAAATTATTGGAACCGATTTTAGTGATCCCACCACCTTTAACAGTACCTGTATTGATATTAGAGCCTTCTCTGATCTTATTATTATCACCAATGATCAACTTAGTTTCTTGACCATCATAAGTTAAGTCCTGAGGAACCTCTCCGATCACAGAATGAGGGTAAAGAACATTATTCTTTCCCACTTCAACATAACCATGATCATTTCCTAAAATACAGTGACTCAATAATTTAGTGCCAGCACCAATTTTAACTTTTCCACGTACAATACAAAAAGGGCCAATCTCTACACCTTCTCCAATTTCCGCTTGTTCAGAAACAATACTACTACTGTGAATCAAGAACCTTCTCCTTTAATTTTTCTTACTTATCTTTCACTAAAACCTGAGCCATGAACTGGGCTTCTGTGGCCAATTCACCATCAACAAAGGCTTTACCTTGAAAAAGAATCATTCTTTTACGATCCTTTATAACTTCTACTTCTAGTTCCAGCTGATCCCCTGGAACGATTTGTCTGCGAAAACGAACCTTGTCGGCGGAAACAATATAGAATTCATAATTTTTATCTGCCAATGGAATATAAGCACACAAAGCAGATGTTTGTGCCAAAGCTTCTAAGCTTAGAACCCCTGGCATAATTGGATTACCTGGAAAATGACCTTGAAAAAAAGCTTCATTGCAGGTCAAATTTTTAATGGCCTTTACTTTTCTCCCGGTACGATTTTCAACAGTCCCACCGGATACTTCCAACCATCGATCAATTAGTAAAAATGGATATCGATGTGGAAGAATTGTTTCAAGTTGCGATGAAAACACTGGTAATTCCATATCTAAATTAATTTCCGTCGACATATTTAGCCCCTTTTCTCAAAGCCTTGAAACACAAAAAGGTTTAAGGCTTTTACCCCCTAAACCATTTGTTTTTAATTAGATCTTTAAATTTTGACCTAAAACTATTTCTTTGCTTTGTAGCTGGCATTGAATTTTTCAACCAATGTATCGGTATAATCATGTTTACCATCCACATACACAATGTTTTGCTCTGATTTTTGAAAAACCATTGCCAAACCTTTTTCCTTTGCAACAACAGCAATTTGTTTTTCCAATTCTTGTAAAATCGGCGCCGTTAACTCACGCTCACGTAAAGCAATTGCTTCTTGGCTTTTTCGAACTTCGTTTTGAAAAGCCACCATCTTCTGTTGAAACTCCATCGCTTTCGCTCTTTTCTGATCATCACTCAAAGCAACAGCCTTTTTCTCGATATCTTTTTTCATATCTAAAAGTTTCTTTTCTTTTGCTTGAAACTCTTTTTCTTTTACTTTGAACTCTTTTTTAATTTTCTCCATAGCCGCTTTACCCGCTGTCACTGTGGAAATGGCTTTACGAATATCTACAACACCCAGCTTCATTTCTGCAAAAGCGGGTAATCCGATTAACAATACCAAAAAAAATCCAAATAATTTCTTCATCCTCTTTCTCCTTGTTCTTAGAAAGGTGCACCAATGGAAAACTCAAAGTTT
>JAYZXX010000008.1:0-7706 GCA_036140815.1 Bdellovibrionota bacterium
TGTTTTTCTGGCAAATCATTTAGATCACCATTACTATCTCTATTAAATTGTATAAATACAAGATTCCATATTTCTCTATATTTAGAATCTAAATTAACAAATTCTGCTTTTTGTTGTGATAAATCATCTCCTGTATAATAATGAATTTCAGTACAAGGACCACATGGACCAATTTCACCCATTTCCCAAAAGTTATCTTTATCACCACGGTAGAAAAAATGCTCCTTTGGCACACCAATGTGCTCGGTCCAAAGTTTCTCGGCCTCTTGATCCGTATGGTGAGCTGTAACATATAGTTTTTCTTTTGGAATTTTTAGTTCCTCTGTTAAAAAGCTCCATGCCATTTCTATGGCTTCTTTCTTAAAGTAGTCCCCAAAAGAAAAATTACCTAACATTTCAAAAAACGTATGGTGACGAGCTGTGAAACCTACATTTTCTAAATCATTATGTTTACCACCAGCTCGCACACATTTTTGAATGGTCACCGCTCTTGGATTTTTAGCCTGTGCTTTTCCCGTAAAATAATCTTTAAACTGGTTCATTCCAGCATTATTAAAAAGCAAAGTGGGATCATTGATTGGCACCAAAGAAGAGGATGCAATCTTCTCATGTCCATGTTTTTGAAAATATTCGCTAAAGGTATTACGTAATTCTTTTGTATTCATAGGTTTCTCCAGTGGCAAATACTAACGAAAAGCGGGATTTCCGACAACCGTATTCTTTGCAATTTCAAGAACATCTCTACTTTAAAACCCGATAATTTTGGCCTTCTTTAGTAGCTTCTTTCCATGAGGAGGTTTAATGAAAAGAGAATCCAGAAAACAGGAGTTTGAATTTAAACTTTATTCATGATGGGCTTAATAAAATTTATATACTTATACATCGGATAGATTAGGTAATACCTAACTTGATAATATATAGATTAACAAAAGTGAAATTACCCAATATTTTCCTTCCATCCAACGAAATCATTAGAATTTTAGCCCATCAGGGCAGATTTCAGCGACAATGTTCGGCGATTTCCCCGTGCAAACGGGAAATCTTTCCAATCCAAGCTTTATTAAGGGCCTAGGTTGGAGTTAAAAGTTCAAGTATAGTATAATGATTTTAATAACTTAGGAGGAATACTGCGCGGCACCCATTAAGGTTCGTAATGAAACGAGAGGCCGGCATGATTATGCTTTATCATCTAAAAACATTTTTTATTTTATTATTTGTATTTCAAATTTCATTTAATACCTACGCTCAAGTAGCGACAGAAGTACCTCGACCAAAGAGTTCCCAAAGTCCTTGGGCTGGTCCAATGGGGCAAAACCCCATGGATTACCAAAGCAGCGAAAGCCTTGGGAATCAAAGAGACATTCTTACACGCTTGCCTGAACTTGAATCTGAAGGTTCCATTTCCAAAGAAATAGATTACTCAGAAGTTCATATGGTACCTGGTGAGCCGAAAAACCAAATCAGTTTCCGAGTTAGAAAATATAGCGTTAAAAGTCTACAGGCTCTTTCTTTGCCAGCTCGTAAGCTCTATCGCTATGAACATCGTAATAGTGGCGAAAACGAAAAATACATAAATACGACAAGAGCCCTAAACTTTGTTTTTATTCAAGGGACCACCTTAGTTATTTGGGCGGCCGCCCCAATGGACTGGACGATGAAAGCTGTTGCCATGACCTTAAGTACTTTCGGTAATACTTTTTTCATCTTTTTCCAAAACACTCTTGATGAAAGAATCTTTAAAAGTATGAGTGCAAAAAACCTTTTTAGACTTCCAATCAATGCTTTTCATAAAGTGGTGAAAAAGTTTAAAAAGTTTGAATATGCTACGACTCGAAAATTAATCAAGAGCACTCATAGCTTCTCGGGAACCGCTGGACATTTACTGGCAACCAATTTGGTCTACTGGATGTTTTTTTATAGCTATCAATTTTTACAGACTCCTGAGAATGGATTTATAAGTGCCGATATTTTTAATAAAAGTATCACCTCTTTATTGGCATACATTGGAACCGCTTTCTTTTTAACAGCAAGTAGAGCAAACTTTAAAGAATTTGGAAGAGGCTTAATGACAGAAAGAGTAGCACAGAATCTTGCTCTTTTTACCACCGTTACAGAAGGCGCCGTATTTATCTTGTTAGCTCAAGAGGGTATTTCTAAGGCAAGTCTTGTAGCAATTTTTGGACTACCAAGTGTAGCACTTTATGCAATGAGTTTTCCTAAGCCATTGAAAGCCAGTGTAAGTTTCGTTAGAAAAATTACTAGTCGTCGCTGTAAATCCTCTTCTATTTAGTTCATGAAGATTCAATGGAATCTAATAGACAAATGATACAATTGCCGGTCTGCTGAAATTCATAATCGTTAATTTTCTAGGTCCATCTACTACGAGGAGGAAGTTTAACCCTCCTCAGCTTTATAAATCTTCGACCAACTTTCGAATCCTATTTTTAGCTTCTTGTGTTGTCGACCATTCTACTTGTTGATTTTCTTCAATTTTTTTCTGATAGATATTTTCCAAAGAAATCAATTGTAATAACGCCGCCTTAATTTCTGTCTTATCTAAGCCTGGAAAACATTCTATCATCTGATCACTTAGCTCACTTCCAAGACGTTTTTCTATCTTACGAGAATTGAAAAAGGCTTCCCCATTTAAGCGAGCAAACCAGTTTTCTATAATTGAGCGAATGTCTTTAACAAAGACTGCACAATCATAAAGTTCTCCCCTTGAGCAATGAGCCCAGGTATAGTGAACACAGACCCAGAACCGAGCTTGTTCATGATCCACCCTACTCCAATCAGCTTGAATTTCATTTTTGCGATTTATTGACTTTGCCCAAGCTGGCAATTTACCGGCCTTGTCTTCAACAACTAAATAGGGGGATTCGAATTCCCCTGGTAGATCATTGTAGGTATAAAAATTAATATCCACATGAATATCTGGCTCGAAAATATAGATGATAAAATGGGATTTTATATGGTCTGCGTCCATACGGTGAAACCAAGAACTGAAGTTCCAACGAAATCTATTAGCCCAAACATTTTCTCTCAAGTCATCATCGAGACATACGATACCAATGTCCAAATCGCTAAATCGATCCATTTCTCCACTAGCAGCACTACCACTTAAAAACACTCCTCCAACACCAGTCTGATTTAAAAAGAAATCAGCTAAAAACCTACACAAATTTTTATGAAGGGGAAGCTCTTCCATATTTTTAAACGCAAGTTCGTTCATAATTACTCCTGCAGAATAAAATGAGTCTCTACCATAGAAGTAAAGTTTCTTTGCAATATTTCACATGATAATTCTAAGGGTCTGAGAATACTAGATATATTTTTTTCTTCTTTTCCACATTTTCTCAATATTTAACACTTATTCTATATCCAGCTAAACGAGGAGGGCTCTAATGCACAATCATGAAGAAGACCAAGATTTTATTCATCCACTTGAATTGGTAAAACAAAAACCACAGGCTTTAAACCGAAGAATGCTACTTAAGAAAATTGGAGCCATTGGTGGAATCGCTCTTATGGCAGGTTGTGGAAATTTGGACTTTGATTTAGCAGATAACTTAAATGCGAATTCAGGAACGAATGCCAATACAGGTTCTGGCTCAGATTCGTGTTCAACTGTTCCAAGTGAAACAAAGGGGCCTTACCCACTTGATGGCACTGGCGGAAGTACCAATGCTCTAAGTTCTATTTACCGTACAGATATACTTGGAGATGATATTAGCTCAGAAGAAGGAGTTCCTCTGTTGCTATCAATCAATCTCCAAGATGTAAATAACAATTGTGCGGGGATTGAAAATGCTGCCGTATATGTATGGCACTGCGATCAAAGCGGTGCTTACTCGGGGTATTCTTCTTCTCAAAATGGATATCATTATGGAAAAACTTTTTGCCGTGGTATCGCCCTTTCAAATTCCAGTGGTCAGGTCAATTTTACGAGTCTTTTTCCTGGCTGGTATCATGGTCGAATTACTCATATCCATTTCGCAGTATACCTAGACAACGATTTAACCAGCACACCACATGTTTCACAAATTGCTTTTCCCCAAGAAGTAACTGAAGCAGTCTATGAAGTAACCCCTTACTCTAGTAAAGGTCAAAATACTTCGGTGAGTAGTTTCGCCGAAGATAATATATTTAGTGATGGAACAGATTTACAACTAGCAAGTGTAACTGGTTCTGTTGCAACTGGTTTAATCGCTTCCCTAAGTGTTGGGATTCCTGGGTAAATCATATTGGGGGCGTTTTTCGCCCCCAAACTTTAAACTTTTCCTCAAAATTTTCTTTTCAATAATGCTCCCAAGCCCGTCCCAGCGGGCTTACTTTTTTTAAAGGTAAAAGTCGATGGCCAACATCGTTAATACACCAATGATCACACCCAATGTGGCATTCTTCTCATGTCCCTCTCTAAAAAGCTCTGGCAGCATCTCCTGACAAATTACAAATAACATAGTTCCTCCAGCGAAGCCCAAAGCAATTGGCAAAGTATAGCTTGAAACTCCCGCACTTAGATAACCTAAAAGAGCAGCCACTGGCTCTACTAATCCTGACAAAAGAGCGACTAAGAAGGCTTTATTTTTACTAGATCCTTCGCTTAAAAGACCAAAGGCGACGACCAAACCTTCTGGCATGTTTTGAATTGCAATGGCTAAGGCTAAGGCTATGCCTCCACTTTGAGATTCTCCGCTAAAGCCAACCCCCACGGCTAATCCCTCTGTAAGATTATGAAGGCAGATCGCAAAAATAATCAAATACACACGACTCATTTTTCGATTATGTCGCATATCTTTTTCTTTTATAAAATGTTCGTGAGGTAGGATTTCGTGGATCAAAATAATAAATAAATAACCAGCCAATATAGAGGCCAATACCACTGGGAGTGAAAAATTATAAGTATAAATTTTTTGAGCTTCCTCAATTCCAGGAAGAATTAAAGATAAAAAGGAAGCCACCAACATCACACCGGCGCTAAATCCAATACCTACATCAAGTGTACCTTTGCTAAAGTCCTTTTTAAAATAAATTGGGATAGCACCTAGGCCAGTAGCAAGCCCCGCCACTATACTTGCTAAAACAGCTGTTGAAGCGATTGTCATAATATACCTCACTCTTGTCTTTCTAATATTATTAACAAGAAAGACAAAATAGGGAAATTATAATAAACACTTTAATGATAGCTTTAGACTATTAAGTTGTTCTAATGCAATCTAGAACCATTTGGCACTGTCTTATCTGGTGAGAATAAAACTACATTTTGCGAATCATCAGAAAATCCCAAAGTGAGAACTTCAGAGCGAATTGGACCGATCTGCCTAGGGGGAAAATTAACTACAGCCGCTACTTTCTTCCCAATTAAATCTTCACAGGAATAGTGCTCCGTGATTTGCGCGCTGGTTTTCTTTATACCCACGCCTGGGCCAAAATCAATTTTCAAAATATAAGCAGGCTTTCTGGCTTCTTTAAAAACCTCTGCCGAGACTACCTCTCCTACACGAATATCTACTTTTAAAAAGTCATCAAAACTAATTTCTTCTGCTGGTGGATTTTTTGAATCATGATTAACGTGCATTTTCCATCTCCTTATCTGCCTAAGGTGATGGAATCTTACATTGAATACAAGCTTAATCTAGCCAATACGAAAACTTCTCATAGAAACCGAGGCATTTTGCATTTGTTCAAAAATAAAGTCCAATTCTTCCCTACTATCAGATGCACCTAAGGCATAAAGCATAGGGATGTAGTGTTCAGCCGTTGGCACACTCAATTGTCCTGCCTTATCGTCTAAGAAGTTGTTAAATAGAAGTTCATCGTTTCTGTGTGTCAAATTTTCTTTTACCCACTCGTCAAATTCTATAGCCCAATCGTAGCTAGGGGCGTTTTCACTTCTATGCATCGTACGTAGATTATGTACGATATTACCACTACCTAAAATTAAATAGCCTTCTTCTCTAAGCACTGATAATTTTTTACCAATTTCGTAATGATATCGAAAGCTTTGATTTTTATCGATACTCAATTGTACTACTGGTACATCAGCCTTTGGATATATATGCTTCAAAACAGCCCAAGTACCATGATCTAGTCCCCAATCTTTGAAGTCCTTTTTAACATTTACTCCCAATAGTTCCGAAACCCTATTTACGAGTTCACTACTTCCTTGAGCAGGGTATTGAATTTCAAATAGCTCTTTTGGGAAACCGTAAAAATCATGAATCGTCTTTGGTTTCGCCATTGCCGTTATTTGAGTTCCCTCAGTCAGCCAATGTGCTGAAATTACTAGAATAGCCTTAGGCTTCTCAATTTCTTCGGAAAACTGACTTAACCTCTTCGTGTATGCATTTTCTACCACTGCATTCATAGGAGAACCATGTCCTATAAATACCGATGGCATTTTACTTTTCTTTTCATTTAGCTTATTCATTAGAAACCTTCCCGCTAAAGCAATGCTCCCTAAAAAAGTAATTATTTTTAAAATAGCGTACCTTCGATGGTTCATTTTTTCTCCAAAATAGGCCGGCCATTGTACCGGCCATTTCACCTATTTTAATACAAGCTTAAATTCTAATTTAATCGTATCGCGGATGATTTTATCCCCTAGAGACTTAAAGAAGTTACCTGAACCATATTTGATTCCATATTTAGTACGATCAAATCCCATTTCTCCTGTGATCACTTTGCCATTTCTCTTAAATGGAACCGTCACATCATTGGTTTGCCCCAAAATTGTCAACTTACCATACATATAGCCCCAATCGATCTTCTCAATTTTTAGTGTTGCAGTTGGGTATTTCTCAACATTAAAAAAGTCTGCACTTTTTATGTGTCCTAAAAATTTCCCCTTCATCTCACCTTTCATCTCAGATTCATCTATGGATTTCATGTCTGCAACAAACTCTCCCTTACCTTCTTCCTCATCCACCTTTGCGCTTTTCATTTTAATAGGACCTGTATGGTAAGAACCGCCAATTTTTTTGGAACCTGTCCATTTGAAAGAACTTTTCGATAAATCAACCTCAGCGGCGAATAAATTTAAACTTCCAAATAAAAATAAACTAATGATCAATAACTGTTTCATAATAACTCCCCTTTCTTGGATGTTTAAAGTATCGCCTCATTTTCAATGTTGCGAAAGGGGTTAAAAAGTGAATATAATGTTGCTATAAAGGAACACTTAAAATGGATCTTAACCTGCTGAAAACATTTACAAAAGTATCGGAATTTGGAAGTCTCACTAAAGCCGCTAAAATATTGGGACACCCAAAGTCAAAGGTTAGCCGCGATCTTGATAAACTTGAGCTAGAGCTAGAAATGAAACTTTTGGCCCGTACTCCAAGAGGAGTCAGTTTAACAGCCCAAGGGGAACAATTACTCAATTTTGTTCGCTCTCCTCTACTAGAATTGGAAAATTCTATAGAACAGATGAGAAGTCATTGCAACGAAGTGAAAGGAAATATCACTATCACCGCTCCAGAAGATTTATCCAATCTTGTACTTGCAAGACTAACTACTGAGTTCATGGAAATGCATCCAGACCTAAGTATTGAACTTATCGCGACCAATGAATATTTAGACTTTAACAAGCACGGAGTAGATCTTGCTTTAAGAATTGGTCGTCTTAGCGATTCAAATCTAATTCAAAGAAAAATTGGTGACATCGAAGTGAACCTATTTGCTAGTTCAAAATACCTAAAAAGTAA
>JAYZXX010000009.1:0-71483 GCA_036140815.1 Bdellovibrionota bacterium
AGTTTTTCCTCAGAGGTTTGTTTTAACTGCGTTAACTGATCAATTCTTTCCTCATATTCCGCCTT
The DNA here is from genome assembly GCA_036140815.1 of Bdellovibrionota bacterium. GTDB lineage: Bacteria > Bdellovibrionota > Bdellovibrionia > Bdellovibrionales > UBA840 > UBA6502. Next base: position 66 of record JAYZXX010000009.1, read on the forward strand.
GATTTGCTGATTCTTCAGATCCCTTGTCCAAACCTGCTCTTCAATATTCTCTGATTGTTTCACTTTCAGATTATGCATTTCTCCACGGTATCTACGATTTAATTGATGCACCAACTCATCTTTTTCTTTGTTTAATTCTTGGATGTCTTTGGTGTGCTCCTCTTTCATATTTCCGAGCGCCATTATTCTCTGCTCTTCTAATTTTTGATTAGAATCACGCATTTGATCACGAACATGCTGCACCTGAACTGCATTGCTTGCCTTTTCAGAAATCAGTTTACTTTGATAGCTAATATCTTTATCACGAATCTCTGATTTCAAAGAATTTTCACGACTAGCTAAGCGCCTTGTTACATCTTCCTTAAAGTCTGCACGAGCTTCTTCTGAGGATTGAACATAGTCACGTATGGCCTGTTGGTATTTATCCTTAACCCTTTGAATTCCTTCGGCATGCTGTTCTTTTTGCACCTCTTGAACGGTGTCATTTAATTTTCTATCACTTTCAATGGTTGCCTGAAAATCATTGGACAATTTTTCTGCTTGAAACTTCTTAGACCTCTCTAAGTCACTAATTGTGGACTCTGAAGTCTTACGCAAATCATTGTATTGTCTTTGTCTATCATTCAATTGTCGGCGATGAGAGGCTTTCAATGAATTGGTGCTCTTCTCATGCGCTGCCCGTAGCTCCTGGGTCTTCTTGTTCATAGCTTCATTCTGTCCACGCAAAGAACTATCCACATACTCTTGGTATTCACGATCTTTTTCTTGAATCTGATTTTCATAAGCAGAACGAAGAAGCTGCTTTTGAGAAGCGGAAGTATCTTGCTGGCGCTCAAGCTCTTGTTCATAGGTTTTTCGGGAGTTGGTCATTTTAGTTTCGTAATTTTCAGTCAAACTCCCTAATCGGTTTTGATAGGTTTTTTGCAGTTTTTGAATTTCACCTTGGTAGTACTCATCTTTTTCACTAAGGGCTACACGACTTCCCTGGCGCATTCCATCCATTCTCTTTTGATGCTCTGCTTTTAAAGTACGAACTTCATCCACATGACGTTGACGAATATCAGCAACCTCTTTACGGTGGCGTTTTTCCGCTTGTGCATATTTTTTTCTGTGTTCACGATCACGATTTTCTACTAAACGACCATCTGATCCAGAACTAGAAATTGAAGCCATATCTCCTCCCTGAGACAATTCTGCTGTTTCAGTTTAGCACAATTGCAATTCGCAAAGGAATGGGCGTATATATATAAAGACTAAATCAAGACGCTATCTAGACCATAGTCTTAAGTTTTTTTATAAAATAGATGCTTTTGACGGCCAATGGAGTAAAGGCCTTAAATTTCAGCTTAAATTTAAAATCGTCAGCTCCCCTTGATGGAGCAGCAATTAAACTCAAAATGTGAACATTGAACTTTATTTTAGAATTTCCTTGAGCATTTCTTCGTGATGCAGCTTTAAGGTCTCAAGATGACTTTTTGCCTCTTTCGTCATAAAAGACAAGGCTGTTTTGGAATGACTAAGTTCGTTCAAATAACGGTACGACAAAGCCAAAAGATATGGTGGCCATTTTTTTCCAAAACGATAGTAACCGAATTTTGTATCTAAAAACTTGTGGTTTAATTGATAATAATTGTCCAAAGCAGACCAAACAAATACTTCAGCGCCCCACATTTCATTTGCCTTTAACAGCGCTCTATCCACAAGAAGTTGCGTTTCTAAGCTCTTCTTGCCAAATGCCTTGCCGGCTTTTAACTTGTAATGATCAAAATACAAGTAATCTGAATCTCTCATCCTTGAACTTATAAAATTTGCCATCCCAATATAAAGCTTCCGCAAAAGATCAGTAGCTTTTCTTAACTCCATCAAGGTGCCTTCGCCTGTTTCAGGGTTCAGATAAATCATAGTATTACTTCTGGCCAAGCCAATGCGTTCAGAAGTCTGAATAAACTCACTCAAAGCTAACATATAACGAGCCATTTCAGCTGCATTAACCACCGAATCCCTTTTGCCATCGACAAAGGAAACTAAGGCCGCAGAAGTAACTTTACTAGCAATGGTCGATTTGTTTTCTTCAGTAATTTCTAGTTTGTTTCGATCAATATCAAACAGCAACAGTCCGTCTTTATGAAGGTTTCTTAAGACTACCGAAGCCAAACCAAGTCCTAACTCTAAAAGTGATTCCTTCGGAAAGAAGGCTACACCTTCATAATCAAGATTGTGCAATTTAAAATCCAATGGACTCTCTTCGTAATCCGCTAAAATTTCCATCAGATAGCGTCCACTTTGCAATAGAGAAGCTTGATTTGATACTGAAAAATTACGATGTTCAGGCACCAAACCTAATTCAAAATAGGAAGTATTGGGATCCAACCAGATCTGATCCGGCGCTGAGAAAACTTGATCTTCGTATCCGTAAGTATAAATATCTAATCTCTTCGGTGTTAAGGAGCTTAAATTAGTAATCAAACTCCCCGTTAGCCTACCAAAATAGTCTCTGGTTCCCATTAAACTAACGGCCTTATTTACCAACTCAAAAGCCTTTTTCGAATCCCCTCCGAACTTAGCGAGTGATTCTTGCAGTGGCTCATCCAAATTTGTACTTGCCCAAAAACCTAAAATTCTGGCTGATAAACTTGAATTGATCGCTTCCGAACCAGTTAAGAAATAGGCGGAAGATGGATTGTGCCTACGAAACTCCCAAGCATCTAAGCCAAAAACAGCCTTCACCTTAGCTGCCTCATAAAGGTTAAATGTTTTCACCGGTGAATCATTTAAAATTTTCGATCCAATTTCTTTTTTAGCAACCGATTTTAACTGATAGTAAAAATCTCTTGGCTCATATCTACTATCTTTTAAAGTTTTCATGATTGTATTTTCAATGATTTTATCAAAACGTGATAGTTCATCCGCCAAGCGCAAGCTAACCTTCTTTAAAAAGGCTTCATTTACAGATTGATCAATTTGATCAATAAACAAACCGATCCCCGTGTCGCTAACATGATCTCGAATCAATGCACTTGTGGTCTTTTTTATAGGACTGGTAATGTAGCGCCACCAATTGCTTTGCACCTCTGGATGGTCTGCATCTACTTTCGCTAGCCAATCCAAGTCATCTTCGCTCATCATAAAAAGAGCATAAACCAAAGCCTTTCCCCCGAAAACCTTAGCAAGCTCGTCCACTTTAAAAAAGAAACGCTGATAAGCCCACTCAAGATCTGGGTATTCATCACAGCTCCCTGCCTTTTCTCCATGAGTCATATAAAGGTTATAAGCAAAGTTTTGCAAAGGGTTGGAATTAGGCAAAATCATTGAGCTTGGCATCACGCAACCTGCCGCCTTTACTTTTTCATAGAGAGCATCAAATTCTTTCTGCACCTGAGCCCGCTTATAACGCCAAATTTTAATAATAATGGTTTGACTCAGAGCCAACCGCAAATCTTCAGAACTGCTTGATTTTTCAATAAGCTCAATTTGCCTTCGGATATCTTCTGGAAATTCAACCTCAGTGCGTACCATGCTAATAATACTTTCCGGGAAGAGTTTAGCATCCTCTAAGCGGTCCAATACCTGATTGAAAAGTTCAACGTTTTTTGGCAAGTTGGTGGTACGCATTTGATCCATATTGCTTTTCGCAAATTGAATTAAAGGACCCAATCCATCGATCTGCTTTTGCACAGCCGTAACCGCTTTCTCATCCACACCCTCTCGCCTTAAAGCATCGACAAGTAGATCCAGTTCACTCTCTAGCTTTTGAATTACAAGAGCTGGACGAAGCCACTCCTCTTGGTTACTTGGACGCGGGATTTGGATGGATATATTCCTAAAAGCTTTACGAACCTGCTTTTTAATATCTTGAAAACTCTTTGACCAAAGTTGGTATACATCTCCACCATAAAGCCCCAAAGCTGTCTCGAGATAAGCAGAGTTTTCCACCTCGAACTTCAAGGAATTGGCTTCTTCCAAATAAAAACGATCTATCAAACTCTGTGCCTGAAAACTTAACTGCTCTTCTGATGCACTCAATACTTCAAATTTTGATTTTAAAAAGCTTAAAAGCTCTTTCTCAAAACCAAAAGTAACTACTTTATTCGAATTTCTTTTTGGCAACAGATTTAGCAAGTCTTGTTTTTTAGAGTTTACATCCCCATATAAAAAGCGAGTACTACTTAACTTCTTAGCAAAGCTTAGCCACTCTAGCTCAAGCTTAGAGACAGTCTGACTAAAAGGAGTGATCTCACCAAATTTCCCGTACACTCCATTTACTCGGTCTCGATAATTTTGTAAGCCTATTGCATCTTGGAGCTCAACAGCCAAAAGAAGTTCATTCAAATAGTCTAAACTTTTTGTGCTCAGACTTTGCGGCGGATTTGCCAATTTAGCCTCAAGCACTCCTAGTCCATAAATTTCCTTGCGAATTTTATAGGCCAATCTATGACTTCGCTCTTCTAGTGAATTTCTCTTAAACTGCAGGCTTTCTAAAATATCTAAACTTGTATAAAAAATTTGTTCAGAGCCAATGACTTCACGAAAATTCATTAGCTCAGATACATCTAAAGCATAGTCCCTATCTGCAACATCTGACATAACCGGACCGAATTCTTCAAACTCAGTTCGATCACCAAAGTCACGATCACTCGCCTGCGGACTGCAGGCCAAAACAAAAATCAGTAAAGTGATCAAGCCAGAGAAATGCATCAAAACATCACCGCCAGGTTAAATTCATGAGTCATTTGTCTTTCCACATTTTTTCCACTCACAAGATCTGAGTAGCTATAACTTAAACTCAATGGAATAGGAAACTTCTTACGTAAGAAACGATCAACGGTACTATAAGCAAGACTTGCCTGAAATTTTAAAGACTCAACCGAGCTATTTCTCGACAACAATGAATAATTTCTATCCTCATAGCTTCCGCGGTAAGAGTCTTTGCTCTTCCATTCTTTAGTAAATCCAGTCCCTAAGTTTAAGTCAGGGCTTATTTGATAGAAGGCATTGAACTCATATTTCAAACTATCGCCAATTTTTCGCTGTAAATTCTCAGTTCGATCCTCATCCGGAAGAATGTCATTTTCGGACTCTGGAACTCTCTTATTTACTCGATCAGGGATTTGCATCAAATAGGCCAAAGCGTTGTGAAACTTAAAGTCTCCCAAACTGTATCGACTTACAATTGCATGATCGATAAAAGTGCGATGAAAAACAGGAAGATCCAACAAATTATTAGGATCATCCTCTGGACCTGTTGGTAAATTGATATGGGCACGATACATAAAAGCCCACTTAGGATCTTCGTGGATTAGAAAACGATTTACAAGTTGAATATCGCCGATACTACTTTGCTTCTCTTCACCAAGACACTTTAAGTTTTTCTCTGCACAAAGGTCAGCAATTTTAGCCGTCAAGTTAGCACTATCTTGTAATTGGCGATAAGCATCCTCTAAACGGGATGAAAAACTATAGGAATCCCCACGATAGGAAGAATAGTCTGATGGCATTGCCGCTTTAATTTGATCGATATTATGCTGCCCCTCATGACGAGCCGTAATTCTCGCTTGGAAATCAACAATGGGAACCGCTACAGCAAAAGTATAGGAATTTGTGACTCCGTAAGCAATAATCGGCGCTTTAAAATCAATACTTGGACTACCGTCTAATATTAAATCTCCAAGATAAACTTTATCGCCAAGATTATAATCAGGAAATTCGTTGTTCATAATTTTAACCAATTCAACAAACTCAGTATTTATTTGCTGAATCATTTTTGCATCAACTCGACGACTCATTCGATATTGAATGGAACCAAGTTGATAATTGGAGGAGTACTTATTGCCAATTTCAGAAATAACACCCTGACGATACATCAAAGCGCGCACGCCTTTAGGAAGAAGAGTAATATCTTCTAAGGCATATATTTCTGAATTTAGAAAAAGGATGGCCATCACAAAGATGACCATGAGCCTTTGGCAAACTGCTAGCAAAATTACTCCTCTAACAAAATCCTTCGGGATATTAACCACTTGAGGCTAGGCTGCCAAGATTTTAGAAGCTATTCATAGGGTAAGTTTTATAGGAAAAAAATGATGTGGTAATAATGCCACAGTTCTGATTCTATTCGCTTTATATTAGATTTGAGAGCCGATTTTCGGTGTCTTTATCAAACAAATTGTTTTGATTTATAGGCCTTCGAACGCTCTGCGTCGAAGCATTTGCCTGTAAACTTCCGTTTGTTTACGCACTTTCTTCTTTTTTTCTACTTTTTTACGCTTTTTTTCAATAGCAGCTAATATGCGTTTTTGACCAAGATTTTGGTACTCTTCACTACTTGCATGCACCTGCGCCGCCCACTGCCTACGCATTAAGACCACACGATCTCTAAAGTTGATTTTTCCTGAACGAAAAAATTGCGCCATTTTACGGATTTGTTTTTTAATTGAATAGGGCTTTGGAATACCAGTTTGAGCGTATCCCGTTTTTACACTGACCCCTTTCATCCAATTTTCCATTTGTTTCGGCAAAAGAATTTTTCCTTTATAGTTTTTAGGAACCAAATAAACTTCGCCCCCCATTGAACTTACCAAAACTTGTTCCTTATCTCGTGAAATGTACAATACGCAATCCACACATTCTACGCTTCCAAATTCAGTGTGAAGGATACCACTACCCTCCCACCAAACTTCCCCCCTTATTAAGTGAAGGCTTTGATCTGCTTTTTTCAAAACACTACTATCACTACCGAGTTGTAAAACAGAGTGACTCAACTCGAGAGGATATTTTCTGTGAAAGTCGGTAGCCATTAAACAGTCTTGCTTTGTGTTCGCAAGACAGTCTTCTGGAAATTGACCTAATTTATTTTGCACAGGATAATTTACTACAGCGTTTACATCAAGAACCTGTGCCCCTAAACTTAGCGCAAAACTTGAAAGCAAAAGGACCTTGAAAAGCATCACAATTCAATCCCCTCAAGCATTTTCTCCGCCTGCTGGCGAAGATCTTTTTGCTTAAATCTCTTACTAACTAACTGGTAATTTAAAATGGCATCGTCCGTTCTTTCATACTTTTCATTAATTCTTCCCAGACGAATCAATGCATAACCAGTAAGAATATGTTCAGGGAATTGAGAAACTAGAAACTCGATACTTGAAACTGCTTCTTCAAAATTCTTTAACTGATACTGGCACTCGGCTAAGAGAAAAACTGCTTCTGGTAAATGCACGCTATCTGTATAGAAATTTTGAATCTTTTTAAATTCCACAATGGCTAGCTCGTATTTTTTGTCTTTATATAGCCGATCCCCTTTTTTAAACAATTGGGTCGCCGACTCAAGTTCGATTGGAATTGGACTATCAACAATAGATGCCAAATTACGAAGAGAATAATTGTATGGCTGAGATTTTACCGCCTCTGGAATTAAGCTGGCTACATTTTGTTGAAACTCCCTATAGTGATAATTCACCAAATAGTTTTCAAGCCTCTCTTTTTCTAGTTGTGCATTGGTGTGATTTAGCTTTTCCTGTAAAAAGCGCTCCTCACTATAGTGGTCTTTGTAAATGTAAAAAACATTCATCAAACCTATCAAAAGCATCAAAATAAAAGTATTAAAACTCCTCAAACTCATGCTTTCTCATCGGTTTTTAATGTTTGGAACTAAATCCATTGAGGTCTAGTTTCGTATTCTCCATATCTTATTGAATCATTCTGAGTCGAACAAGAAACGGAACTAGTTTTCAAGACTAAAAACTCGCTATAAATTTGACAAAAAACTCTCACCTTTTTTCGAAGTCGCATGTTTTAAAAGCACTCCACACCACAGCATGATAATAGTTCATATTTTAAGGAGCTCTAATCGTGAAACTAGGATTTTTCTGTGCTTTGACATTCATATTTTCATTCGCTTGTTTCGCTACGAAAAAGCCCGCAAAATCTTGCGCAATTTCTTTAGCAGAAAAAGTATATCCCCAACCAAAATCAGGGGTACTAATTTCAGAAGATGCGGATTATTGCCTAGCCAATGTTCCAAACCGCTATAAAGAACTAGAAAACTTCCATGAGCTGATTTTTGATCCTGATCAAGGAACAATCAATCGAACTTCCATTCGAGAAGCTTTAGCCGCAATTAACTTGCTTGAAAACTTTCTATTTAAAGGCCCTATCACAAGAGCACCTAAACAATCTAGAGCAGATTTTTATGATGGATACGGACACCCCTTTGACATAAAACTTTATAGCAGCAAAAGAACGAAACAAGGAATCGACTTTGTCCCAGAAATTCTCATTAAAGAAATGGACGCTAAGCTAAGAGCAAGAACTCGAAACCTAATTACCGGCGAAATGGAAGCCATTGGTCTTGTTGTTGATACAACTTATTTAAGCAAAAAAGATTTAAAAAGTTTAATGGATGAAATTCATAAACACTATGAGGCTAAAGATCTAGAGCTCATTCAGTTTGTAAAACTTCCTGAGCCCATTCGCTTTTTAAGACCACCAAAAAAATAATAGCAACTGGCCTATTTAATATTAGTTGAGTTGGGAGATATCAGAACGAATCTTTGAAACCAGCTTGGCCGTTTGCTCTTTATTGGCCAAACTTAGATCTTTCGTAGCCTTCCAAAGCTCTATTCTTAGAGTCTTTAAATCGCGGAATCTATCTGGATAAACATAGTTCTCACTGGTTTCCGGTCCAAAAGTTTTCAGTTCCGTATGGGCCGTATCGTAAAATTTTCTTTTCCAAGTATTATGGTAAGTTTTAAGATCCAAAGAGTTAAGTTTTTTACGATCTAACATACGATTTAGCTCATCACTTCTTTCTACCAAACTTTCATTCACTTGCTTTAAGATTTTCTCTTCTAGATCAGCTCTTTTTCTCTTTTGCAGATTGAATTGCTTCAATTTCATTTCAAACTGAACGTCCTTAACTCCGATAAAAATTTCTTTTTCCGATTTTAGGTTACCAAGTCTAGCCTTAACCAAATAAAAGCCATCACCCATCTTTCCGTCAGCCAAAGAGATTTCTAGGTCTTCTCCTGGAATAAACGCGAGGCTTTTAGAACGATGAAATCGAAAGTTCTTCAATATTTTATTGTCTCGACCAATGATTTCTACATGCAATTGATCCTCTCGCTCATAGTTACTTCGAATCTCTAATCTTGGGCGTAAACTCTGAAGAGCCGTTCCGTAAATACGAAGATGAGTTTCCTGTAAATCTTTGAAACCTTTTTCCTCGGCTACAGCTTGAGTGCTAGGCTCTATTTTAACGAAATTATGCAATAAAACTCCTAAACAAATCAATAAACTTGCCACGGCAAACAATCTTGGCAAAGGAATTTTAAAGGAAAAGCGAGTTTTAATATTTGGCAACTTCGGCAACCAGGCCTTGGTGCTTTCTTCAGCCACCTGGGTAACTGCACTTTTGTTTTTATTGTGGAAACTAAAACTCAGTTGATTAATTTCATCAATGCTAAGTTCCTTTTTCTCTTTCATTCTTTTCTTCGTTAGGTCTTCCGTTAAAGCCTCTGAGGGAGCTGCTTCTTCGGCATATTCTAATATATCGCGTCCTTCGAAGTTTGCCACTGACTGCAATAATTCTCGACGATCCGCACCTGATAAAATTGGTTCGTTTGGCAATTCCTGAATTGGATTCAGGCCTTCATCCAATTTACTTGGTAAAAAGCTACTTACATCCCCAATTCTCTCCCATGTCTGAAAGCCTGGCTTCCAAATGCGGTGGGAATAATCCAAATCTCCAAGGGCAATTTTGGACAAAATCTCTCTAGCTGCATAGGGCCCATCCTGAACAAATTCGCCATCTTCTGATGCAACGAGAACAACCCAGTGTCGTTCCGGCATAGCATCTACTTCCAAGCTGATTTGCTCGCCAGAAAAATGATCTCTTACAAAATCAAGCTGTAAAGCTGGGTACCAATTGGAATCCCCCTCCAGACAAAAATAACTGTCCGATGGTATTTGCGAGCTTTTGATATTTTTTTGAATTTCTTTTTCTGAAATTGGACCGATTAAACGTTCCCCAAACTGTACGTACCATTTATGCATAAGACTTTCCCCCAAAAAGATCTTAAACTTTCTTACCTAATAAAGTGTGGAACCTTATTAGCCCTTTGGCTAGCTCTTTTTTAGTAAAGCTAGACTTTTTCAGAAAACTTCTTAAGCCCTAAGCATTTGTTTTTAATCTGAAAATAAAAAGTGGAAGCATTATTTTGCAGCTTGATTGGCGAATCACTTTATTGAAAACAGAAAACCAATTGCTCCAAATGAGCATGTCTTCATTTTAGTTTTGGCCATTTACTAAGCTTTTAAACAAGAACAATAAGCATTCCCCTCTTTTATTTTGCAATGCTCTGTTAACTAAGATTTAATATTGCCATGGAAAAAAAGAACAAAAACATCATATTTTATACGTCGCTTATATTTTCAGCAATCGCTGTTTATTGTCTTTACTATTTGGCTGAACAACATTGGGCTCTAAAATTAGGAGCTGCCGCCACAGAAAGTATGTGTAACTTAAATGCTACTTTTAACTGTGACGCCGTTAGTGCCAGTCGGTTTTCAAGTTTTTTCAATATACCCATCGCTCTATGGGGCGCGGTCAGCTTCGGGATCTATTTAGTGGCTTTCAGTATGGGGGTAAGCGCTAACATCCCTCGTTTACTTAGACACAGCTTTTATCTAAGTAACTTCTTCATCGTAATGAGTATCATCATGGCAGTTATTTCATTAGCATTCATGAACACCTATTGTCTGTTTTGCATTGCTACCTATATATGTTCTGTCGTGATATTTTTCTGTACAAAAAGCTTAAACGAAGATGGCTACAGTAAGTTTTCTGACGACATTAAAGATATGTTTGGTCCAGCCAAGTCCTTTTTGGCCATTTACCTTCTAATTCCAGTACTAAGCTTCGTTTTTCAAGACATGGCTCACGGACAAAGCCTTAAAGCGATGAGTGATGCCGTTGCAGCTGCTAAGCTGGATTATCAAAACTCACGAACTTATCAATTTGAAGTAGAACCAAGTTACAAATTTGGCGCAAGTGACGCTGAAGCAAAAGTGATCGTTCACGAATTTGCCGATTTCCTATGTCCACATTGTAAATTTGCACTTCCAACTCTAAAGGCCTTTGTAAGCTCAAAGCCCGATGTACAATTGCGATTCTATGCTTTTCCACTTAGTGCTGAATGTAATGCAGCCATCGGAGGCTCAGGCCCAGATCGTTGCCGCTTAGCTCGAGTGTCTTACTGTGCTGAAAAAGAATTTTCAAAAGGAAAAGAGGTTACCACTGAGCTATTCGCCCAACAAGGCTATTACAGAAGTTCCAATGTAATTTCAGAAATCGCTACCAAATTTGCTATTGATGAAAAAAAACTGAGTGAATGTGAAGCTGATAAATCTGCCAATGAAGCCATATTAGCTCAAGCCAAGCTCGGTCAAGATGCCGGCATCCGTGGTACACCAGCTATTTTCATTAATGGAAAAAAATTGAGCTATGGAGCAAGGCTGCCAATATTAAATGGCGTCTACGAAATTGCAAAATAATTTTATTCACTGAAAAAATATCCCCTCAAAGTGTTGCACCAACACACGGAAGGGATTTCCTAAAAAGGTGTAGGCCTCTACAACGGCCGACACCGATAAAATCACTGCCACACAAAAAGAGAAGGTTTTTAACACCCAAATGGTTGAGCGAACGTCTTGAACCTTCAGATCGTGAATTACCTTCTCAACTCGCTTAAGTGTATTATTTAACTCATCGAAGTACCCAAATACCTGCTCATGAACTTTCTTTTGTTGCCCCGCTGGTAGTTGGTCAAAATTGGGTAAGGTTTTATGCTCTTCAATGGCTTCAATCAACTGAATAATATACCTAAAATAACGTGAAGACTTCACTTCAAAGAATGGCATTTTATTTTTCTTCTCTTCGCGAAAAGCTTCAATCTCAGCCAGTACCGCACGATATTTTCCACCTGATACCATTGTTAAAATATCGTGACGAAAACCTTCTGTATTTTTATGATCCGCATACTCCTTTGCAATATAACTCTGCAAATTTTCTGGTTCATTCTCTACAAGCTCAAGGTCAGCCCCTGTGCTTCCCACTTCTTCTTCAATTAGGTTTTCTGCTGCTTCTGCCATACTTAGGTATCGGACTAGACTTTGGTGGACTTAATAAAAGAATCCAAGACCTAAGCAAGCTAGACCATAGACTTGTATCAGGCTAGGACAAAGGCTTTGAGAGACCTTCGTCTTGCAAATAACAAGACTTTTGCCACAATATAAATAGCGAGATCCACGCAAGGAGTGCAAAGGTCATGAAAAAAAATATTTACGAACACATCGCCACACCAGACCAAATCCCAAATACAATCAAGGAACCTGAGACACAGGATTTAACCTACTCCTTAACTGAATTCTCAAAACAAAACAAAGATCTGACAGCTCGTTTAAGCGTACAATTAAGACGCAATGGAGAACTGGAACTGCAAATAAAAAAACTGGGCGAAGTTATCCAAAGCCTAAAACAACAAAATGAAGAAATCTCGAACAACTCTCTAAAAAACAGGGAATTGGCGAAATTAAATGCCGAAGAATTGTTTCAAAAAGAAGAAGCCTTCAAAAAAGCCGAAATTGAATTGGGGCAGCTGAGCATCGAGTACAGACAGCTAAAGGAAAAGCACGAACAGAGAAGCTCTGAAGTGGAAAAACGCTTGAAGCGTTTCGTAAAGTATCGTAAAAAAATCCAGCGAGAAATCAGACCACTCGTTAACCGTCTTTACGAGCAAAACTACGCCCTATTGCAACAAGTAGCAGAGGCTCAAAAAGATAGAGCCATTACTGTAGAACAGAAGCAAAACATTGAAAATCAAATGAAGCGCCTTGAAGGAAAGCATCATAAAAAAATCCTAGCCGCAGCAGATCTTCAAGAAGAAATCATTAGTACTTATGAATTCGAATTAAAGCAGATTCAAAACCTGTTAGACCAAAGAGATATAGAATTAACTCAATCCGAAGAAAAACGCAGATACCTTGAAACCTATCGCGATAAATATGTCGTGATGGAAAATAAAGCCATTGCCGCCGAAAGGGTTCGCTTTGAAACGGAAAGAAAATATGATGAAAAAATTAGTGAACTTAGAACCTATATTTTAGAACTCAAAGAAAAGCATAAACAAGAAGATGATGATTACCAAAAACAAGAGTCAATGCTTGAAAAATTGCGCGTAGAAAATCATGAACTCAGCACGAAATACTTTGAAGCAGCTAGCAAATCTAGTAGTGTTCGCGGTGAGAACCAAGCCAACTTTGTTCAATGGCAAAAAGAAAAAAGTAAAAACAAGAAATTAAGCGAGGAACTCATAGAGCAAGTTGCAAAGATTCATCAATTAGAACAGGAGAACACAAGCTTACGCCTGAAAGTAGAAAAATTAACTCCTCCCCCACAAATACCAAGCCTAATCCCAGAAGATTTGAAACAAAAAGAAGCAACGGAAGCTAAAATCGAAAAAAACACCGATGAGTCGTATCGATTCAATGATGAAAAACTGAATTTGCCTGACTTCATTGAAGACGATCTAGACAGTGAAAGCTTTGTTATCTTGAGCGAATCCGAAGCGAGAACCGAGCCCTTAGAAATAAAATCTCCACTTGCGATAAACGAACAAACAAAAGCTAAAAAGGCCAATGCAGATAGCAATAAACTTGGCTTCGATGAATTTGAAGAAATTGACAAACTCATTCGAGAAATTGAAACTGGTTACCCTGTTCGCAGCAAAAACCTAGACTAAGACTCCTTAATCGCTATTGCCTGGTGGCTATACAGAAAACTTTTATCTTCTTTTAAAAGCTCTTCACCCCAGGCTCTATCAATGGAAAAATCTGACTTTAGAGAATCAACAAAAGGATCTTCATTTTTTAATGTTCTTAAAATAATAGCAGAACCCTTTGGCAGCCTTGTTTTTAATGCAACTTCTAGCTTTTTTGCATCTTCCTTACTTAAAAAGTCTACATAGTTACCTAGAGACAGCAACTGGTAGGACTCTATTTCTAAATCCCATAGCTCGGAATGAAATATCTCAAAGCTTTGTACTGAATCCCAAGATTTGAAATCTAAATATGGAGGGTAAGCATCCTCATCATATTCTCCTTTGAAAAGGTGCTTTAAAAACCAATTGCTGGAACGGTCTTCCCTAAGAAGCAAAGTTTCAATATTCTTTTTCACAAAACCACAAGAGTCATCCGACCACTGGCCACCGACAATTGCCTCTAGACTTTCTTTGGCAAAAAACATACTAAAAGCCCTTTGCCATGCAAGGCTTAAAAACAATTCATTTAATATCTTTTGTTTTTCAATTTCTTCCGCTTCCCAAAATCTTTCTAAAAAAGAATCATGCTCCAGAATAATTTCATAAACAAAGCGCCTAAAAATTCTAAGCAGACTTTCATAGCGACCACATTGATTTAATCCAACTTGCTCCGCACTCAAATAATTTAAACGATCTAAATCATTTCTTTTTAAAGCAGATAACTTACTTTTTAAATGATCTAGCCCTACAATATCAGCATCAAAACAATCAAGCTGAACATCCTTATGAGTGGCTAACAAATTCAAAAGGTTACACCCTCCTCCTACTTTGAGAAGTACTTTTTTAACATTCAATTTTTCAATGACTTTTGTTTCCGTCAAGAAATCATCGGCGGCGGAAGCAAATTTAAGTGGGTTCGATTGAAACAAAAAAGGCTCCTTTTTAATTTGGAGCCTTGGTTTTATAATTAATCTTCTGTGTTAGCAACTCCGAAGCCGGAAAACCTCGGGTAATTGACTTTATCGGGCCTTGCATCCAGCGTTGTGCCTGCTGGATAAGCACGACCAATAGGCTCCTCGGTCCCAGTCATCTGCATTGGTTTTTGATAAGAACTTCCAACCATATCTTCAGAGAATACATTTTTTACGCTAAATGACTTTAGGGCCATAAATTCACTATCATAATAATCAAAAGTATTTCCAATCAGATTACTGATGCATTTTCTAAATTCTAAACCCATGCAACAAACCTTTGGGCGAACGCTACTTCTCTTGGCTAAATTCTCAATGGCGGAAAAGAAAGATGTGATTCCACTACTGCCCACAAAACTAAGGCCATCAAAGTTAAAGACCACTTTTTCATCCAATAATTGAGTACAAACAGCATTGAAGCGATCCACTTCTTCATAGCTTAAATGACCAAATATATGAATGATATTGATATCGCCGTCTTTTCTTAGCCTAGCTTCCATTCGACTCCCCCGTCCCTGTAATATTAATAATTTGTGAGCTTGGCTTGATCACCAAGCGGTATCTAATTATTATACAAGAATGTGAAGCCACTTACAATCGGCCCGAAAGCCTAGGTCTCATATTGAACAGGAAAGCTAATATGCAAAACTATACTGGTCGAATATCCGTTGTTGCTCTACCTATTGGAAATGACTTAGATATTTCAAATCGCGCTAAAGTAATTTTGGAGGAAGCGGATGTAATTGCTGCTGAGGACACTCGAATTCTTAAAAATTTAGGTCAAAAGTTGTGTATCAATATGAAACAACTTATCAGCCATCACACCCACAATGAAACAGAAAGCCTTGATGGAATTAAAAATTTGCTGGCAAATGGGAAACATATCGCGTTGGTAAGTGATGCCGGTACCCCTAATATAAGCGACCCCGGTTTCAAATTGTTGCGATTTTGTTTCGAAAACCAGATACAAATCACGGCTCTTCCTGGCGCAAGTGCACTTACATGTAGTTTAAGCTTAAATCCCATTGGCGGTACCGACCATTATTTTGGAGCTTTCCTGCCAAGCAAACAGTCTGATCGCATCAAAAAATTAAATGGCTTAAAAAACATGGCAGGGATCTGCTCGAAAGCTGTGTTCTTTGAAAGCCCTCATCGCCTTCTAGACTGCCTAGCTGACATTAAAAGCTGCCTAGGAAACCCAATGCTTTTTGTATCAAGAGAACTGACGAAAACCTATGAAAGTTTTTATTTTGATCGCACAGATAGACTCATTAAACACTTTCAAGAAATTGCAGCCAAAGGGGAATTTGTAATTAGCATTGACCTAACTGAAGTCAATTCGGAAGTGGAACTAAATGAACAACAAATTCGACAAAGAATTAAGGAACTCCTTAAGCTAGGACTATCAAGCAAAGACGTTCAAAAGCAACTGCTAGACCAAAGCAAGTTAGGTAAAAAGGAAGTCTACGCCTTAATCCAAGAAGAAAAAAATAAAATAGACTAAGAAATAGCTGTCAATGTTCCGATATGTTTTCCAGAGAAACAGCAAGGATTTTACAGCATGAAATTAAAAAAATATTTCTTTAAATTAATTGAGTTAACCGCCTTTAAACTTGGCATTATTCTTACCATTGCCTTTTACTTAGTATCCAATCGATATTACAGAATCAAAGACGCTAGCTTAATGAAATATCAAGATGATTTAAGCGTACATGCTATTCTCGAAAATTTTCATCAAAGATCAGTAGATCTAAAACTCCTTGCTCGTGGTCCTGAAGAGAGAGATTCAAAATTAGCCATATTGGCCATCGATGAAAAATCGGTAGAAAAATTTGGACGATGGCCATGGTCACGAACAATTATAGCTGAAGCCATAGAAAAAATCTTTGAACATGATGCTGCTGTTTTAGCTTTTGATGTCATCTTTTCAGAGCCTGATAACAACCAAGCCATCCGCTCCTTGAACAAACTTTCAGAACAAACCCAATTAAGCGATGAGCAAAAGCTATTTGTTGAAAAAGAATTGATCGAAGCAAATTCTGACATCCGCTTAGCTGAAGCCATTGAAAAGTACTCTGATCGAATCATCATGGGAACCTATTTCGACAACCTTCTTTTCAATCTAGACACCTACCAAGAAAAGTGCGCACAAATCGCTTTTTCTAAAACCAAAGAATCGGACTTTTTGACACAAGAAGACATTCCCATGGCAGCTTTAGATCAAGTGGAACTTGATCTCCCCGAAGGCATCTATGATTTTGTAGACGAAAAATTAGATGACATCACTGCAAACTTAGACGAAGAAAAAAGCTTTGAAAAAGATAGCGATCGCTTACAAGCCATACGCCAAAGTCATCTTGAGTATTGTGCAAAATGGCTATACGAAGGAGAAGACCAATACTTAGCAGAATTCAAAGAAATATGGGCAGAAATTGCAGAAGAAGATGAAATTGAAAAAAGCTATGAAGAATGGAAAAACGACCTACTGCAAAACACCGCGCAGAACCTAGTAAACATGAGTGGTCGCCTTTGGATGAACATTCCAATGATATCTGAAAACGCTAAACACACTGCTTATTTTAACGCCTTTCAAGACCAGGATGGGACCATTCGAAAAAATCATTTGGTCTATCGATATGGCAACACCTATATGCCTGCCATGGGACTCAAAGCGGTAATGGTGGCTAGGCGTAATGGGGTTCTAATTAATGTGGAAAGAAATCCATACAACTACTTTTTGAAAGGCGTGAAAGAAATCACTTTTACTGACCAAGAAGGCTCCCCCACTACAAACATCCCGGTGGACTTTGAAGGAGCTTTACCGATTAACTATTCGGGTCCTCAGAAAATGTTTCCATATTTAAGTATCACAGAACTTTTTAACGGAAAAGATACTATGGTCATCGAACAAAGAAAAGAGGGACGAGTCAAAGAAATAGAAGTAAACAAAGCTGAATTCATAAAAGACCGTATCTTTTTGGTAGGTGCTACCGCAACAGGGATTTACGATTTACGTGTAACTCCATTTGAAGAAAACTTCCCAGGACCAGAAACTCACGTAAATATCATGGACAACCTTCTTCGTGGTGATTTCTTGAAAACCCACCAGGATGAGCCTCCTTATATGTTAGGATTCATCTTATTCGCAGGTTTACTCTTAAGCTTTGCCATTAGTCATCTTGGGGCTCTTTCAGGTTTACTAGTATCTTTTTTCTTAATTGCTGGAATGATATATCTAGACTTCAGCCTACTCTTTTCACAGGGCATTGTGGTTAGCATAGTTTTACCTCTTTTACTTTTTAGTTTTCTCTATGTGAGCCTAACTTTCTTTAAGTACTTTACAGAGGAAAAAAAGAAGAAAGAATTAAAAGGAACTTTCCAAAAATACGTATCACCTGCCATTGTGGACGAAGTATTAAAAGACCCTGAAAACATTCAATTAGGAGGCCGCAAAGAACGAATGACCGTATTATTCAGTGATATTCGTGGCTTCACTACCATCTCTGAACAATTAGATCCGTCCGCATTAAGTGATCTTTTAAACAGCTACCTAACGCCGATGACAGATTTAGTTTTTGCCAACAAAGGTACTCTGGATAAATACATGGGTGATGCAGTTATGGCTTTCTTCGGAGCTCCTATCAGTTATCCAAACCACGCAAGCATGGGCGTTAAATGTGCTCTTGAAATGCTAGAAAAGCTCAGGGAGCTCCAAGCGCAATACAAAGAACAAGGCCTTCCCGATATTGATGTGGGAATTGGTTTAAATACTGGAGATATGTCAGTAGGAAATATGGGAAGTGAAACCGTAAGATCCTATACTGTAATGGGTGACGCTGTAAACTTAGGCTCTCGCCTTGAAGGTATTAACAAACAATATGGAACTCGAATTATAATTTCTGAATTCACTTATCAAGATATTATCGATTCAAAACTGTATGTTTGTAGAGAAATAGATTGGGTGAAAGTAAAAGGAAAACTAGAACCAGTAAAAATCTATGAAGTGGTTAATTTTCAGTCGAAAATTAGTAACGAGAAACTTCAATGTGTTAACAAATTCAATCAAGCTTTTGAACTTTACCACAAGAAAAAGTTCTCCGAGGCTTTAGAAGTCTTAAAAGAAGCATTGAGAATTGACCCAGAAGATGGGCCAAGTTTGCTTTATGTAGAAAGGACAGAAAACTACCTACAAAGCCCACCGCCTGAGGATTGGGATGGTGTCTTCACAATGACAACAAAATAATGCAATATTAATAAGCAAAGACCTGAGCAAATGCTTAGCCAAAGCCCTTTACGGGCACAAATGCTTTACAGAGCCAACAGCCTGAGCCAAAATAGAATCATGAATATTCGTGCCATTGGAGCCAGCGGAGGAGTGTCTGCTGGTTATAAGACAACATGTTACCTCATCGGTGAAGATCTACTACTAGATTGTGGAGCGGCCGCGACCGGTTTAAATTTAGAAGAACAAAAAAACATAACAGACATTCTAATCACTCACCCACATTTAGATCACATCAAAGACATTGCTTTTTTAATTGATAACACTTTTAATCCAGCACGAAAAAAACTTAGATTACATTCAAGCTCTGAAATCTTGAGTGATATCCAAGAAAACTTTTTTAATAATAAAATTTGGCCTGATTTTTCTAAAATACCCAGCCAAAAAAACGTAAAAGGCTCAGAGCTTTTAGTCTATGAAGCATTTAAAGGAAAAAAGGCCTTAAACCAATATCAAGTGGAAATGGCGGATGTTAATCACCCAGGAAATGCCGTGGGTTTCCTTCTAAGTAGCCAGGAAGCAGATGTTTTATTCACGGGTGACAGCTCTGTGACGGATCAAATTTGGCAACTAGGAAAAAACGCAAAGAACCTAAAAGCGGTTTTCACTGAAATTAGTTTTCCAAACAATATGGAACAACTTGCAGTGGATAGTGGACACTACACGATTAATTTACTATTGGAAGATATCAAAAAACTAGGATTCGAAACACCTGTATACATAAATCACTTCAAACCTCAGTTTTTTCAAGCCCTGGTTGAAGAGTTTCACAAACTTGCTCCAGAGAACTGGATACTCCTTCATCAAAACCATGAAATCAGTTTGTAGAAAGAAACTCCCCCCTTCGGTATTTTCATTTTCAGAGAACACATTATTCTCGATTTTTTTCCTATGCGCTTTTTTATATTCTCTTTTATCACCAATTAACTCCAATGCTCAGGTTAAAAGTTCAAAGGGATTGATTTTAAAAAATGCAAATTCCATGATTCGAAACGATCAGCAAAAACGAATTGATCTCTCTGGCAATGTAGAGTTGATCTTCCAGCAACAATATCTTTCCGCAGACAAAGTTACTGTTTATCTAGACCGCAAACAACTAGAGGCCAGTGGAAAAGTAATTTTAGCAAGTCCCAATATTTACGCGGAGGCTGAAAAACTATTCTTCAACTATAAAACCAATCAAGGGGTGATGTACAAGGCCTTTGTACAATCTGACAAAACACATTTTACTGGTGAAGTAATTTATAAAACAGATGAAAATACATACAAAATAAAAAGCTCAGAGTACACCACATGTACAAACTGTTCCGCTAGTTGGAGTTTTAGCGGAAATGAAATCGAAGCGGTATTTGGTGAATCAGCCACTATCAAGCAAAGCTTTATGAAGATCAAAGGTGTACCCGTTTTATGGTTTCCCTACTTTATAGTTCCCTTAAAAAATGAAAGACAAAGTGGACTTCTAGCACCAATCATTGAAAGCTCAAAAAATGGTGGTTTTACTTTTGGTTTAAATTACTATCATGTAAATTCACAAAACTCAGATAGTCAACACAGCTTTACCAATTATGAAAAACGTGGTTTAAAATACAATTATCACTACCGCTATGCCCTCTCGCCGACAGATCGAGGAGAGCTTCGCTTCGCCTACTTAGATGATGCTTACTTTGGAGAAGATTACGTAAATTACAATAGCAATCATAGTGGCGGTTCTATTGAACGTTGGTTTTTTAATTATAACCATCGTTTTGATCTTCCTCAATCCTACACCCAAAGAACTCAACTTTTTTTAATTTCCGACAATCAATATCCTTTTGATTTTCCGTTAGATGTAGAATTGGAAGGATACGCAGCTCTAGAAAACAGGATTTCCGTAAGTAAATCTACAGGAGAAAGCACAAGATTCATTGAAGTTATCGCAAGCAAAAACTTACTTAGCTCTGACCCTCTAGAAGACAATGAAGATGCCGTCCACCGCTTTCCTGAGTTTCGTTTACAAACCAATATTAAAAACATTGCCTACACAAAAGCATATTACCAAATGGATATGAGTTTCACTAATTTTGCTAGACCTGACAAGGCCTACCAAGATGTCGCCAGTGGCACCGCGGTAACAGACTCCTACGATGCAGGTACCGATTACATTCGGGCTGGACAAAGGATCGTTCTTCAACCTAAGATTTATTACCCGATTAAAACCAATAAATACATCGATTTACTTCCTTCCATTGAGCTACAAAGTAATTTCTATCAGTTTGGAGTTCCGGCAACTAGCTCGGAATACATTGCCACTGAAAACGTGAATGCCTTGGATGAGGGAAACACTGCTGGACAACATAAAATTGAGTTAAAACTAGATGCTCAAAGCCGTTTTCATCGTATTTATGAAGCGGAAGGAGATCTCGCCTTTAAGCACGAGATTATACCAAGAATTACCTACCAACAAACTCCTTTCCTCAGAAGAGACAATCATAGTTTTTTTGAAGATGATCCAGAAGACTATTTGTCCTCTTCATTGGGGGTATCGGATGGAGATAAAATTCAATTTGATTACGATGACCAAATGTTTGATCAGCGAACACTCCAAATTGGCTTAAAGAATTACATAACAAGAAGAAATATCACTACTGAGGAAAAAAGAATCTATCAAAATACTTTTTTCTGGAACCTATACCAGTCTTATGATTTTAAAGAAAAAACGGAACCACTAAGTGACCTTACCAGCATAATGAATTTTACTTTTGATCACTGGCGCTTTAATACTGAGCTCCATTACTTTCCTTATAAAAATATTACCAATTCGAACATTAGCCTAAGATACAATGCCTTCACTAACTCTTTCATAGAAATGGGCTACAACAGTCACTATGAAGTCCGTAAAAACACCAGCCTTGATCCTAACACAAAAACAGAAAGTATACGAACAGCACTCTACTACCTGACTGATAACTTCTCCTTTGGAGGAGCTGCGGACTATTCACTAATCACAAATGACTTTCAAAACTACCGCGTTGGGGCAATGTTTCAACCAGCAGGAGATTGCTGGAGATTAGGCCTCAGCCATAATAGCCCAGTCCTGGGAGAACAAGTAACAAAGGCTATTTTTGAGTGGTTCTTTGATGGTAAAAAATGGTCTGGAGACAATTTAAAGTCACACCTCGACCTAGACTAAGCCTTCGTGCTGCTCATTGACTTTTCGCTTCGCTTTTCAGAAAATAATAGCATGAAGAAAATGATTCTAATCTTTTGTTGTCTAGTATTTTCAAGCCTAAACTTACAGGCTCAAACCGAACAAGCCAACTCACAAAAAAGAACCAGAGAATTTATCATGAGCTGCACTTACGGAGTATTAACTGGTACATTAATTGGTGCAGCCTCACTAGCCTTTTCAGATAGCCCCGGTGATAACCTACACCGCATTGCCAGAGGCGCATCCCTTGGTCTTTACGCTGGAATCGCACTCGGCTACTACATAATGAACTTAGATGAAAATCCTGAAGTAATCGATCCACTTCAATACCCTGCTGGCGATATCCCACCGCCTCTTGAAGGTAACTTTCAAGTTTTACCCAAATTTGAACAAGCTAAACTCGATGGGATTGAATTGAAATTTCAATTAATGAAATTCTAATTTCTCAGTTCAACATACTTCTTCGCCTGAGATATCACTTCAACAGAGGCTGTGATTTTAGAGTTCAATACAGCAACTATTTTTTGTTTCTCAACCTGACTACGATTTGAATTTTGAACCTTTCTAATTTCATATTTTAAATCTTCAATTTGCCCTGGCGCGTGTTTAACTACGTATCTAGCGATTCTAGCAAAACGAGGTGTTAGCGCGTAAAATCCTTCCGAGAATCCTGTGACATTTACCTCAATGATATGCCTAGAATTCTTGACTATTGAATATAGCCTATTCACCTCTGTTAACAAATATTGAGGCTTCCCAAGTCTTAAAATATCTTGCTTAATTCTTGCGATTTGATTCAAAGATCTAGTATAATCCTCCATTGACCTTTCATCGATCAATTCTAGGAGCAAAAAACTAAATTTCATCTTTATATATTGTTCATCAAAGTGACAATTGCTAGCCTCTTTACGACACTGACTAAGCATCTGATGCACATTTTTCTCATATCTGTCCATTAATTTTAATTTGTGCTTATTCCAGCTATATCTTTTATTAGACCACTCCTCTAGCTGTTTAATATCCTCTAAAACAGAACTCTCATCCATTGCCGACAAGCTCAAAGAGAATATCATTAAAGAAAAAATAGAAATTATAATTTTAAAAACCGTCTTAGATTGTTTCATTTGCCCTCCCTCAAATAGAAAACTCCCCTCTAAGTAAAGCAAATAAGGTGCCATCCCTTCTTCAAATATTTTTGATCTGAGCCAAATTAAATTTTACATAGAAAATAAAAAAATGGCTAAAGGCCTTAAATTACGTATTTTTTAGAAAAAGACAGTTTTAAAAGCCTTAGACACTGTCTCAAAACATTCTTCTCAAAAATTGAAATAGATTTGAGTGATCCAGAAATAAAAAATCTCAAAATGATACCTAAAGATTTAAAAAGTTATTTGAGAGTCCAATAGCTCAGAGTATTCATCAATTGTATCCACATCCGAATAGACTCGCTTGGATTCCGATAGCCTACCTTGTTTTTTGAGAGCTGCAGCAAAACGTTCACCAGTCTCATTCACTGAATAAGGAATTGAAGTCCACAAGCTTTGACCTAGAACTTTCCTACCCGCAAACAAATAGTAGCCACCATCACTAGCATATCCAATATGGAAATCGGAACCTTTTCTCAAGGCGTGAATTGCTTCCTCTAAATCTGAAATGCTAATTTGCGGAGTATCGGCGCCAAGAAAAATAATTTGATCAAATTCAGTCTTTAATTGTTTGTACATATGGTGCAGACGATCCCCTAAGGCTCCGGCACTTTGTAGTTTCACAGGAAAACTACTCCATAGTGAGTGTTTTAGAGCCTGTTCTTCTGCGACTGCCCAAAAAGGAAAAATACCCAAGCTTTTTTGGGCATCTAAAAGTGTGGATTCAATTTTTTTACAGCTCAATACATGAAAAGATTCGGCTTTCAGTTTTCCAAGGCCTTTTGCCAGACGAGTCTTTAAAGGACTAAGACCGGGAGTTTTTACAAAAACAACTACCGCTGTTTTCTCATCAGTCTCAACAGCTTCCTTTAAAACTTCCTGCTCATTGCCTTGTTCGAAATCAACTAACTCAGCACCCTTTAATAAAAATTGCCCCATGTATGGTATGGCTTGCTTGAATCCAAGAAAAATCCTTTGAAAACATAGCTTCAACCAGTTACGACCATAGGCCCTTCCCGCAGTAGAAATGCTGTGTGAAAAAGACTTCCACTTTCCACCAGATAAAACAAAACGCCAAACAAAATCATGATCTTCGCCATAAGCTAGATTTTCTAAGAAACTTCCCAGCTCAATAAAGCTAGTTCGCGGAATCAAAAGAGCTTGATCCCCATAAATCATCCCTAACAGCTTACAACGTAAATTAGCCCAAAAGCTAATAAACTTAAAATGATTTCCATGACTACTAAAACCCAATGGAAAGTACCAAGCCGTATTGACTTGCACTTTTTTATTTAACAATTGATATAGCTCTTGCCAATTTTTTCCTGATATACGTGTATCCACATGAACAAACCACAAGTAAGAGGAGTTTTTGCTCAAACTAGCCGCTGCATTCATTTGAATTGCTCTGCCCGGACCAGCCTGAACATATTGAAATCGATTTCCTGCTTTTTCTAAAATTTGATTTAAACTATAAGTAATCTCTTCACTCATCTCCATATGAAATTTTTTAAAACTTTTCGGACTTGATAAAATTAATTCAAATGGAAAAGGACAATTTCTAAGATCATAGAAGAGGGAACTCAAATAGCCCTCTTCTTCTGGCAAAAAAGGAACGATAATACTGATCGAACTCGTTAACATATTATCTACTCAATACTTCAAATAACTTTCTTTTCTCTTCGGACATGGCCTCAATTGGAGTCATCACACTAGATTTTAAAATCTGGCGAAAATCAGACTGCGACTCATCCCACTCCAGTTCAAAAAGTTTTAACAATAATTTTTTAGCTCGACTGATACTTTGACCAAATTGCTGCAACACCTGCTCAACGCTGACAAATTCTTTTTCGCTTCTCCAACAATCGTAGTCCGTTGCAACAGCCATGGTGCAATAAGCCATTTGCGCTTCTTTTGCTAAAAAGGCCTCTGGGGTATTGGTCATACCAACTAAGTCAGCGCCCCATTGACGAAATAGATGACTTTCCGCCTGAGTTCCCAACCTAGGACCTTCCACACAAATATAAGTTTTAGCCTCATGAATCCTTTCACCAGCAAGTTCGGCAGCTTTTGCTATTTGCTTCGCTAACAAACGACAGGTAGGATTCGCCGTTGAAATATGAGCAGCAATGCCATCACCAAAAAAACTAGCGTCTCTATTTTTGGTAAAATCAATGTATTGATCCACAATAGAAAAGTCTCCTGGGGCAATTTCATCTCGTAAACTTCCCACCGCTGAAATAGAAACAATACTGGTAACACCAACACTTTTTAAAGAATAAATATTGGCTTTGAAATTGATTTCACTTGGAAGGTATTTATGACCACTTCCATGCCTAGGCAGAAAAGCAATTTTCTTCCCCTTATATTCTCCAATAACAACTGGACTACTAGCTTTACCAAATGGGGTATCCACCCATTTCTCTTGTTTATTTTCGATTTCGTCCATGGAATAAAAACCAGAACCGCCGATGACACCTAACATATTAATCCCCTAATTTAAGTAGTTGCTCCACCGCAAGAGCTTCCTGCACCTGCAGTACAACCATAACAATGATTCTCAGTAGCAAATTCTTTAAAATCAAACTCCGCTAGACTGCGAATGTTCCAAATGCTTTTATCTGCTCCCGATTGTGGAATCTCTAGCATTTGATTAAAATCACAATCATAAATTTTTCCATCATAACCGATAGAAACCAGATCTCGACACATCAGATTTTTAGCCGCCATTGGATTAAAGTTATCCACCAAAACCTGCATATACTCTTCCAGCTTACCTTGTTTTTCTAAATCGTCTAAAAACCTTTTGATTGGCATATTTGTAATAGTAAACAACTCATTGAATTCAACATCGATTTCGTCTTTCAAGCGCTTCTTATACTCTTGTTGAAGTGTGGCTTGATTTGGAGGTAAGAAAGCACCACCTGGATTGTAAACTAAATCTAACTTTAAGCCCGTTCCCTCTTTGCCGTAGCCTAAACCATTTAAAATCCTTAAAGCCTCAACTGATTTATTAAAAACCCCTCGCCCTCTTTGCGCATCCACATTCTCTTTAGAGTAACAAGGAAGAGAGGCGACGATGTGTAAACGTTGGTCTCTGAAAAACAGAGCCGTGTCTTCTTGCCCTGGTTCAAACAGAATCGTAAGGTTACAACGAACAATCACCTCTTTCCCTAACTTTCTTAATGATTTTACAAAATATCGAAAATTAGGATTCATCTCTGGAGCACCGCCAGTAATATCTATTAACTTGATTGCAGGATTATTTTCAACCAACTCGATCAATCTCTCTACAGTGTTCATAGACATATTTTCAGTACGAGTAGGACTGGATTCTACATGGCAATGATGGCAAGCCTGATTACACAGCTTACCAATATTAACTTGCAAAGTGCTAACGCGATTTCGCTTTAAGTTTAATGAATTCTCACGCATGGTTTCAGAAAAGTTTTTGAAGTTTTTAATCTTTTCTTTTCCCATTTGCTCGCGAATTTGTTTTTTTGTGTTTTCTTTTTCCACAGCGAGGACTCCCCTATAGAGATAAGTGCGATTTGGATGGATTCTATTACAAAGCATTGCATAAAAAAAAGCTAGGAGAAATCAAAAGATTTCCTCTAGCTTTTTAGCTTTTGTTTAATTTTTAAAAACTTTATGCCGCTTTGTTTATTTTTTGATCATGTTGTTCAATTGTGAAGTACTCCACCAGGCTATTTAATTTTTCAGCAAGACTCTCTAAGCTTTGTGCTGCCATTTTAGTTTCAGCAGCTCCCTCGTCAGTAGTTCGCGCTAGGCTTAGCACTTCTGTTAGGTTTTCTCTTATCACTTGTACGGATTGATTTACCCGACTGATACTGTTACTCATCTCAGCAGTCACCGAACTTTGCTCCTCCACGGCACTGGCAATGGATGAAGAGGCCTCGTCAATGTTTCCAACCAAAGTAGCACTTTTGTTTAAGGCGTCTGCCACTGCTGAGGTACTATTTTGGATAAACTCAATTTTTGTACGAATTTCTTCAGTAGCTGTACTGGTTTGACCTGCTAACTCTTTCACCTCGCTCGCCACTACGGCAAATCCCTTACCAGCTTCACCCGCTCTAGCGGCCTCGATGGTTGCATTGAGCGCCAATAAATTTGTCTGCGAAGAAATAGAACTAATTATTTTAACAAACTCGGCAATTTCTTCGGAGCGTTTAATCAGTTCATTTAATTTCTTTTGAGCTTCGTTGGACTCTACCACCGCTTCATTTGCCAATTTAGCTGCGCTCACCGTACTACGGTTTACGTCCTTAAAGCTCTCTTGTAGCTGATCTGAACTAATATTAACTTCGTTAATTGCTGTGGCAACGGACTCCGCCGAATCATTTACCAAAGTCGTTTTATCCACAGTTAGTTTTGAATTAGCTCCCATTTGCCCTGCATATTCATTTAAGTTACTGGAAGAAGAGCCCAAGATCCCAGCGCTTTTTTTGATGTTTTGCAACCTTGACTTCAGATCATCAAAAAATGACTTTAATCCCTCACCAACTTTACCAATAGCGTCACTCCCAGCCACAGTCACTTCGCTGCTTAGATCACCCGATTTTGAGGCTTCAACCACTTGTAAAATTTGGTCAACCTTAAATTGCAGTTCTTTCGCATTTTTAATCTGCTCCATCCCCAGTCTTTCTGCTTCCACTTTGGCAATGTCAGCTTCTTTGGCCGATTTTTCAGCATTTACCAAAGCTAACTGAGCCTCTTTCGCTGCTTGCTCCGCTTTCTCCAAAGCTTCTTTTTCTCTTTCTTTTTGTCTCTTTACATCATTCCAATCCACTCGATCGGCAGAAAAAACACCGCGTAGAGTCTCTAGGGTATTTTGTAATGAGCTAAGCATTTGCCCAACTTCATCTTTAGATTTTGCCACCACATCCGATTGAAGGCTTCCATTTGCCAGAGCTTCAATTGCTCTTGCAACACTTCGTATTGGACCGGAGATTTGCCCGGAGATAAAAATACTTAATAGGACGACCGCCAAAATGGAAAGTCCCATAACCAAAACATTGTCTTTTATCATTGAACCAACAGAAGAAAGAGCTTCACTAGCATTAATTTCAGAGACCAAAACCCATTTCAAAGCATTAAATTCAAACTTAGTGTAGGCACCGATCACATCTTCACCCAGATGATTCTTGTATTCTGCAACCCCAGTATGGCCCGCCAAAGAAGATTGAACCCCTTGCGAATTTACTTCGACACTTAACATAGGCGAGTACTGTGCCTTCGCAACTTTTATATCACTGCTTGACTCATCAATTCTCTTTAAATAAGCCTCAAGATCATTTTCAAAAAAGCGATCCGTGGAACGCATTTTTTTATCAGCCCCAACCAAATACACCTGACCCGTTTTGCCGTAACCAGTCTTTTCCCACTCACGATCATTGGTCATTATTTCATTCAATTGATCTATGTTAAGTTGAAAAACTAGAGTTGCTATATTCTTACCATCTACAAAAATTGGTGAAGCCGCGAACATAGATGGGTAATCATAAGAAGATGGAAAACGCTCCACTTCCGAAAAAAACACTTCCTTAGAATCATCTGCGGATTTGGCTTGTTCCCAAACTTTATACAAGCCTGTTTTCTCATAAAGGTTGCCTTTAATTTTTTTTGCGAAGTCCGCCTCTTTAAAAACAGAATACAAAACACGATTATCTGAATTTCCAATGATATAAATGTCATTATAGCCAAACTGTTTTTGATAGTTTTTGAAGAAGCCATGATAATAGGCGTGTTCATCAGAATAACTACTACCGTCATCCGCTTTCATAAGATCACTGCGTATCTGACTTTGGTTATTTACTCTATAATGGTATTGTAAATAGTCAGTATAAAGATCATTGCCCTCGGATAACAATGTACTATCTTTTGTTAAACCGTCATTTGCATCGGCATAAGCCTTAGTGAAGACCTCTTTCATATATTTAATATTTTTTTCTTTTATCTCTTGAAGATTTGTATCCTTAAACTCAAACTCATTCATGGAAACACTAAAAGCTCTTGCCGCCTCTTGAGAAACCGAACTATCGGAGATCACTCCTACCTGCTTTTTAACGGTGTTTAGAAAGAATTTTAATTCCTGCTTTTTAGAATCTCTAAGCGCCGTCACCTTTTCTTCAGCTGCATTCTCTAATGCTGACTCTGAAATCATAACTGAAACAAAAAACAAAACAAACAGTGGCAAAACACTTGCCCCTAAAAAAGATAACATTAACTTCGCTTTTAAATTGAGATTCATAGCTTCCCCAAACCTTTTTACTTTATAAATGCTTAAAATAAATCGGTTTTTCCTGTTTGAAGCTTTAGGCCTCGCTAGACCTTAATGAAAGTTTTATGAACGATATAGACTATCAAAAAATGGAGACAGCTCCGCATCGACCAAGGTCTTGGATTCTAATAAACCCCAACTTACCCTGGTAAAATACCTAGCTACCAAGTCTTGGTAAATTCGATCCGGCCGTTTTTTCGCCCAAGGGTCCTTAAAGTCACTTTGCAATTTTAACTTTTGATAATCTTCTCGACTTGGAACATGAAGGTAAATAAATCGACAAGAATAAGAAAGTCGTTCAAAAATCTGTTCAAGATCTTCATCTTGAACATATTGTAAAACCGAATTGCAAATTCCCAAATCAAAAGCCTTTTTAGGTGGAACAATTTGAGACAGTTCTTTATGTTGCAGGTCAATGTTCCAGTCTTTCACCCATTTCTGTTTTTGTAATTCGTTAAATGCATATTCAGAACTATCTAAGGCCATAACCCTTGACGGTCTAAATAACTTAAGCGTTTCATATAGGAGTTTGCCTTTACCAAAGCCAAAATCAGCGACAGAACTTACGTTTGCCTCTACTAGACTTAATATTTGAAATAGATAGCGCGCATGACTTTTAGCGTTATAGTCCCCGTCTATCAATTCAGATTTTGCATAAATTTTATCGAAGTAATCTTTTTCCAAACTCATAGAAATTAACGCCCTGTGAATATCATTTCTTTTACAAAAAGTATTGAGATAGTCTAGCATTAATCTTGTTAGGGAAGAATAATAATTTAGGGGGACGCATTGAAAGCATTCATTCTTTTTACAATTAGTTGTGTTTTAGGCCTAAGCGCTTTTTCACAAACCGGCGACCAAATTTACAGAGCTTTTGGACAAATCCATTTCGAAAGAACTCTAATTAGCTGTGAAGTTCAAAATAACTTAGCATTCGAAGACGCCATTGTTCGCAAGATCACCTTTGATTTAATCTGTGAAGACCCTTATGGTCGACCTTATAACGAACTTCATACGATTCGCTGTGGTGAAGATTTCGAAAACTGTGAAATTCCTAACAACGATTATGAAATTTACGAAGGACCTAACTATCGTATTTGTCATCGAGTTGTAGCTGCCAGATGCCCTTTTACCTACACCATCATTGAAGACGAACAGCCCTAATAGCCTAAGCCATATGGCACTTTAAAGCTTACCGATTCACCTTTAATTTCTTTAAGACATAAAAAACCTCAGTCAGTGGCTGAGGTTTTTTAACATTAAAATATCTATTTTCTACAATAAACTTGTTTCATAAAGAAATGGAAAGGTTGTACTTTCAAGTTGAACCTGTTTCATATCTTTGATCCAAACTTTGTTCGGTGCATCCCAACGAAATCCCGCATCTTTCGCTTTACTTCTCTCATCATAACTAACAATCGCCTGAACACGAACAGTAGGTGATTTACTTAACTCTACCACTTCATTCCAATCATAGTTGGACACAACTTCCATCATCGTTAAAACATCAAAAAGGGCTCTATGAGAAAATGGATTTAAAAACTTATGCTCAGTCGCTAAATAGGTAAGTTTTCTCGTTTTAACATCATCACGATATGGAACATCATGAAGTGTATCAATCCAAGGAATATCCATTTGCAGGTCGTATCTTGCCATAGCTCTTTCAATAAAAATTTTATCAAATTGAGGGCCGTTATGGGCAACAACATACTCGCATCTTTCGGCAAGCTCTAACATTTCATTCACAGCCGTTAACTCAGAGATTCCAAACTCACGTAAATGCTTCTGTTCAATTCCAGTAAGCTCGATGATTTCCTCTTCCAGTTGACGAGGACCAATGTTGATTAGACGATTCATCATGCTTACAGGCTTATTTTCTCTAGTGTCCCAGACCACAGCACCAAGTTCGATAATTTGGTCTCTCTCTGGGCTTAATCCAGTAGTTTCTAAATCCAAACCTAAAACATACATAAATTTCTCCTCAACAAATCTGGCTACACAAAATTTCTTTGCCAGAAACTAAAAGTCTTATTTGATTCGACATCTCTTGTACCAGTTTTGTCCTCACAAAACTAGCGAAATAAAACTGTCCCTGAAACTCAAAAGCATGAAAGTCTTTCACTTCTTTTGATTCAAGGAATGAAACAGTGTCAGCCTGAGAAATAGGCTCCGATGATCTTAAAACAAGCAGTTTCTTAGGCACTTGGCCGATGCTTAAAATTTTATTTACAACTTCTTGCCCAGGATAACATCCTTTGTCATCAGAGACGAAATTAAGATAAGAATCACTTTCGATGATAATATGATTCTCCATAAAATCCAGACTTGGAATTCCGATTAAAAACCTTAGTTTTTGGAAATCAGTAAAATCTAGCTTTATATAACCAGTAGTATCCACCGGTATTGTATCAATCACCGAAAGGGAAAAAGCATTTTGCACCAATAGAGCAGACTCATCTTCACTAGTTTCAGCCTTAGTAATTACGCAAAATCGATTATCAATAGATTCTTCAAATACTAGTTTTACATCTTCCGCAAAAATTCCATCTTCTAATATTTGCCAGGCCTTTTCTTTATAGACCTCTTCAAAAATCAATCGATACTCATTCTCTTTGATTGTTTCTACGAAAAATATCATTTTAGGATTGGCCTTATAATCAAGAATTGCCGCGCCAAATATTTTTTGTGAATTGGGCAACTTATTACTGAGCACTCGATTTAACCAATCCTGTGCTTCAGAGCCATTAACCACTATTGCCATATATTTTGAAAAGTCATATAAATACAAAAAACACCTCAATTATTTTCCATTGGGAATTAGCTCAATTTCTAATCCCCCTAGATCCTCTACTTGAACTCCAGAAGATTCCTTAATTTTTTCAGTCTCCGACTTTTGCATCTTTTCTATGGAAAGTCTATCTGGGGCAGGAATTCGGCTGAGAATTTTTGCAGGCCTTTTTTCCTCAAAAGCACCTTCATACTGCATTTTCTCAAATACACCAAAAGGATCTCTAGGCTTTAATATGTTTGAATAACTAAAATATTTTTCTAAAAACTTAGGAAACGAAATAATCATTTTACCAGAATTCCAAGCAGCACTAACATCTAAGAGATACATCTTAAGGGAAGGGTCAATTTCTTCTAAATTCACTAGAGCCATTTTTTCCAGCAGAGTCTTCCAATCTTCATAACTCAAGACCCTTTTATCGAGCTGATTGCGTTTCTCTAGAAGGTGTTCAATGAAACTTGCCTCCAACTTTAACCTTTTCTTTTCCTGAAGGTTTTGTCCAAGCATAAAACTTTTTTGCCGATAGTATTTTGCCGATAACTTCTGATCTTGCATTTTATCAAAACTAGCTGAATTGGCTATTTCTGTATTAACCTCATCGAGTTTCCGGTAAGTAGAATTGAGCATGAGCTCTAAAGCGGAAGTCTGCATAGTCTGAGAGCCAATCATAGCAAAACTCTCCCGTTCCAAAACAAAGAGGAAAAATATGAAAATCAGCAATTTATATTTTTTTTCATTCCCAGATTTATCCATTACCGCATTTTAACGATAAGTTTTAAAATCCCATAGAACTATAGACCACTAATCATTCATAGAAAAAAAATTACAGCTGCCTGTCTAGAGATTAAACGCTGAACTCAAAAACCTCTTCTCAATTCTATATATTTTTCATTTTTCCCTAAGCTTTTAAAAAAACAAGAGAATCAATTCAAGCCATGCTTTATAAATAGATTTATGAGAGGGAAACAATTAAGTTCTAGCATTAGAGGCATCGCTTTTTTAGCGTTTTCTATCTTATTTACCTCCCCTATATTTGCCCAAAACTATTCCTTTAAAGACCTAAGCCCTCAAGACTTCCAAGTTTTGCCAGAGGATTTACAATCACTGCATAAACAAAATGCTTTGGTCAGAAATTTGATCATTCGATATCCGAATGGAGTTATAAAAAAATCAATCTTCATTGGATCTCCCAATGCTCCAATCATCAATGCCATGGGCGGCACCTTTACAAACAGTCTCTACATGAGAGAATATGCCTTAAGACAAGCTTTAAAAATAGAAAGCAATTTAAATTACACATCTCAAAACTTAGCCATGGCGATTCGAAAGAAAAATTTTGCCATAAATTTGACAGAGCCAAGTGGCTTTGGAAATCAACTCACTGGTGTAATTCATTCTTCTGAGAGTCAAGAATTTGGAATGATAGAAATGATTGCTGAACACCTTTACACCGTTAATGTTCTATCAGAAATATCTGGTTACAAGGTTTTAAACATTGGACATAGTCTTGGTGGATTTATCATAGATTTCTCTTCTATCGGTGTAAAAACTGATTCCAGAGGGAGACTATTCTTAGATCATGATTATGGAAATGAAATCGCAAAAAAAACAAAGGGAAACATATTATTAGGGACACCATTTGCATTGGCACATCATGACTTTGATGCAAGCTTAATTCCACTCCTAACTATCATCGGCCCCAATATCGTGGATCAATCTCCAAAGATTCAAAAAATCTATACTTGGTTATACGAAAATAAAATTTTAAAACCTAAATACCTACATTTGCCTTTAAGCCAACTTCAAAAAACTAGTTCCACCCTCTTACCAGGTTTATTTAGTAATTTAAGCTTAATCCCCCTGGTAGATTTAAAATATTTAAGGGCGCAAGATTTGCACGAATTAGCAAGGAATACTCTCTCAAACAGCTACCCACTAAAAATACTGAAGGAATTTAGCCTAATGTTAACTGATGGCGACTTGAGGGTTCAGTTTGAAAACCATAAAGATATGAGTTTAAGAGCCTTATATAAATCAGGAAATGTCCAAGCAAAGATTCCTAGCTTTATCACTACTAATTTGCAAGATCCCGTTTCTCGCCCTAAAGACCTCCTTATGCATAGCACTTTTTTAAAAGCTTTAGGAGTCAAAAGCGAGGACCTTCTACAAGAAGGGGGGCATATGAATTCAGCGCTAGGAATATTAATCGTCGATAGCGTCGAGGCTGCGGCAAAAATGTTTCAAAAAATAGAGAGCTCTCTTGAAACACAAGAGAGCTCTAGATATTGTCGAAAGTCTGCGAGCTAACTAAGCTGTTTTTCTCGCTTTTTCTACAAGTTTATCTAAGAAGGTAGCCATCTCTGATAGTTCACTAGCAGCTGCAAGAGTTTGCTCTGCACCCGCTGCGCTTTGAGCAGCCGCTTCATTCACTCCAGCAATTACTGAAGCAACTCCTTCTACCGCCACACGAGATTCAGCGATGATTCTGGAAACCTCATTAGCCGTAGCACTTTGCTCCTCAACAGAACTTGCCGTACGAATAGAAATTTCACTCACTTGATCAATGGCCTGGTTTACGCCGGCAATAGACTCAACGGCAAGATCACTGTTGCTTTGAACATTGTTGATCTTAGAAATGATATCTTCTGTAGCTTCCGCAGTTTGCTTGGCTAGTTCCTTGACCTCATTGGCAACAACCGCAAAGCCTTTTCCTGCTTCACCCGCTCTGGCCGCTTCAATGGTAGCGTTCAACGCTAAAAGATTTGTCTGCTGCGCAATGGACGAAATTACCTTGATCACTTGACCAATTTCTTGCGAGGCAAGCCCTAATTCATTCATAATTTTAGATGCTTCCCCGGCTTTACTTCTTGCTTCCGTAGACATCTCAGAAGACTGGTTAGAGGCAACCGATACCTCTTTAATCGAAGCACTCATTTCCTCTGTATTTACGGCAACGGATGAGACTTTTTCTGTAACAAGTTTTGTGTTCTCAGAAGCCTCTAAAGAGTCTGCAGAAGTTTTCCTTGCTCCCTCAGCCATATTTGTAGAAGTGGCTGTTAACTCTTCAGCAGCGGCTGCAAGCTTTTGCGTAGCTTCACCGAAACTATCTACCAAATGAGTATAAGCTTGTCTTTCCTCTGTTAAATCAGTGGCAAATTTGATCACTTTCACAACCTTACCATTCAAATCAAAAAGTGGGTTATAAGAGGCTTGAATCCAAACTTCCTTTCCACCTTTACCGAGTCGACGATATTTTCCAGCATCAAAAACTCCAGATCTTAATTTTTCCCAAAAAGCTTTGTACTCAGCAGATGCTGCGTATTCTTGATCGGCAAACATACTATGATGTTGCCCTTTTATCTCCTCTAAGCTATAGCCCACAGTATCTAAAAAATTCTTGTTCGCATCTAAAATAGTACCATCTGGTTCAAACTCAATGACTGCCTGGGCTTTATCGATGGCATCCATTTTTGCTACAAAATCATTATTTTTTACCTTTTCTTCGGTGATATCAGACGCAAATTTTACTACCTTGTATACCCGACCTTTTGGATCTAAAATTGGGTTGTAAGAAGCCTGAATCCAAACTTCTTTGCCACCCTTTCCTATTCTTTTATACTCGCCAGAATCAAACTCCCCGGAGCGCAGCTTATTCCAAAGGGCTTTGTATTCAGGAGTATCTGCAATCCCCGGCTCACCAAACATACTATGATGTTTTCCTTGGATTTCATTCAGGGAGTAACCCATCGTTGCCAAGAAATTTTCGTTGGCGGTTAAAATGGTGCCATTGGGTTCAAATTCAATTACTGCTTGAGATTTATCAATGGCCGCTAACTTCCCTTCAAACTCAGCAAACTTTTCTTTTTGTTCAGTAATGTCCGTGGCAAATTTAACTACACTTACAACTTTTCCATTCTTAAACACTGGATTGTAAGAGGCTTGAATCCAAATTTCTTTGCCCGTTTTAGTATACCTACAGTATTGCTTTGCCTCGAAATTTCCTTCTCGGAGATTCGCCCAAAAAGCTTCGTACTCAGCTGATTTAGCATAGTCTTTGTCTACGAAAATCCTGTGGTGTTGGCCTTGTATTTCTGATAACTCGTAGCCTAATGCACTTAAAAAGTTTTGGTTGGCACTGAGAATATTTCCATGTGGATCAAATTCAATCACTGCTTGGGATTTATCCATTGCCTCCACTCTTGCTTTATAATCAATTTCTACCTTTTCGTGTTTTTGATTTAAGTCTTCTGCTGCACTAGATTTCCACATTTAGATTCCCCTTTTTCTATTGTCACAAACGATTTCACTCGATTTTTCTGAGCTTAAACTCTTTAAATTTCAAATAACTTTCGTAATAAAAAAGGGGAAACTTTACCGATTGGCAAAAAGCTAACAAGTATATCTCAAATTAAAACATTATAAGGCTAGAAACTAGACTAAAAAAATAGAAAACTATTCTCTTTCCACACCAATAACGCCTTTGATTCTTTGCACATTTTGAATCACCATGGCCAGTTGACTTGTATCTCTAACTTGAATGTCGAAATGAAAAACCGCTTTATGGTCCTTGGTAGTACGAATTCTGGCGTTAATAATATTGGCATCAGCCGAACTAAAT
This sequence comes from Bdellovibrionota bacterium, assembly GCA_036140815.1. Taxonomy (GTDB): domain Bacteria; phylum Bdellovibrionota; class Bdellovibrionia; order Bdellovibrionales; family UBA840; genus UBA6502. Next base: position 37,169 of record JAYZXX010000009.1, read on the forward strand.
GCATCTGAAATCTTTCGCAATAATCCAGGCTCATCTTGGCTTAAAATTCTTACCTTCACATTATTAGTTTGGTTATGGTTATCTGACCAGTCCACATCGATCTGCCTTGAGGCATCGATCTCATAGGCTTTAGAGCAAGTAGATGTATGAATCGTCACCCCTCTTCCTCTAGAAATAAAGCCAACAATGGAGTCTCCAGGGATTGGATTACAACATTTTGCAAAGCGAACCATTATATCACTCATTCCATCAACACTAATGAGTGAGCCTTTTTTCTTAGACTTTTTCTGAGCTGATTTAAAAACCTTATCCAAGAAACTCTGGTTATCTTCTTCTGTAGTTTCAGGAGTGTTTTCCTGTGGTAATAAGTCTGGATTTAATCCTTTTACGATGTCTTCAACAGAAACTTTTCCGTATCCAACAGCGATATAAATTTCATCCTCACTCTTATATCCATTTTTTCTTAAAAATTCTTCTAGGTGAGCTGCTTCAAAGAGCCTTCTCACCGAAATCCCCATTCGGCGCAGTTCCTTTTCGAACAAATCCTTTCCTAAAACCAAACTACGCTTTCTCTCTTCGGACTTAACATAGGCGCGGATCTTAGACTTGGCTCGAGCCGTGACAACGATATTTAACCAATCCTTACTCGGAGTTTGATTACTAGAAGTCATTACGCTTACGGTATCACCGGAACGAAGTCGGTACTTTAAGGGTACAATTTTACCATTAACCTTAGCGCCAACGCATTTTGAACCAACGTCAGTATGAATTGCATAAGCAAAATCCAAGGGGCTAGAGCCTTCTGGTAGTTCTTTCACGTCCCCTTTTGGGGTGAAAACATATATCTCTGTTTCGAATAAATCGGTTTTAACATTTTCAAGATACTCATCAGAATCTTCACCCTGTACACCAGAGTTTTCTAAGAAATCCCTTAGCCAGCGAAATTTCTTTTCAGTGTCAGCGGCAATTTGACCTTTTTCTTTGTACTTCCAATGGGCCGCGATACCTCGCTCAGCAATCAAATGCATTTCTTCCGTACGAATTTGCACTTCAATTCTTTGCGCATTAGGACCAATCACTGTTGTATGCAAACTTTGATAGTTATTACTTTTTGCCAAGGCAATATAATCTTTAAATCGGCCTGGGACAGGCTTCCATTTGGCATGAATGCAACCAAGAGCTGAGTAACACTCACCCACTGTATTGGTTATAATACGAAAAGCCATTAAGTCATAAATTTGTTCAAACTCTAAACCTCTTTGCTCCATCTTTTTATAAATAGAGTATAAGTGCTTAGAACGCCCTTGAATTTCTGGGTTTAGCTGAACTTCTTTTAATTGTTCCTCTAAATCACCAATTACGTGGGAGACATACTCTTCACGCTCTTTCTTTTTTTGATTTACCTTTTGCACCAAATCATAGTAAATCTCTGGACGCATATATCTAAATGATAGATCTTCTAACTCCACCTTCAATGAACTGATACCGAGTCGGTTAGCAAGTGGCGCATAAATATCAAGAGTCTCTCGCGCGATACGCTCTTGTTTTTCATAAGGCATATGATTTAGCGTTCGCATATTATGAAGGCGATCGGCAAGTTTTACTAAAATCACTCGAATGTCGCGGCCCATGGCTACGATCATTTTACGAATGTTTTCCCCTTGCTTGTGATGAGTGTTGCGAAATTTCATTTGCGAAATTTTCGTTACCCCGTCAACAAGGTCCATTACCTCTTCGCCAAATTCTCGCTTTACATCTTCAAGAGTAATGTCCGTATCTTCTACGGTATCATGAAGTAATCCGGTAATAATGGTTGCTTGATCTAAACCTAGATCCGCTATAATTCCGGCTACTCCTAATGGATGAGTTATATACGGGTCGCCACTTCTACGAAATTGACCTTCGTGGGCTTTTTCAGAAAATTGGTAGGCTTTTTTAAGAGTATCCGCATCAATGTTAGGAGAAAGCTCTTTGGCTCTCTCCACAAGTTGATCGATACTCTCTAGATGAATGGCGCTGATGTGTTCAACGCTGCGCTTACCAGCCATCACAGTCCTTATAGTAAACTATTTAGTTACAGACCTATCGGCATAAATTGATAAAAATTAACGGTTTAGATCCGCTTGAATTTGATCTTCCGGTTCTCCAAGCTCTAAATCTGGCTCAAAAAACACAGTTCCTTTGGCAACTTCACGTAAAGAAGTAACAACTTCTTTGTTTCCAGAGCCTTTTACAGTTGGTTCCGCACCACGAATGATTTGTTTCGCGCGCTTTGCCACTAACATTACTAAAGAAAAACGATTGTATGTTTTATCCAAACAATCTTCAACGGTTACACGAGCCATAGGTCCTCCTGAGCGGCGTAGATTATCCTTATTTTAAAAGATTATCAATAATTTTGTCGAATTCAGCATAAGCCTGGTCAAAATTATCATTGGTAATTTGGTGGTCAAAATCTGGCGCCCGAAGCATTTCATCAACAGCATTGGCTAATCTTAGCTCAAGATCATCGGTCTTACCTTTTCTCGAAGAAAGCCTATGACGCAGCGTCTCAATGGATGGAGGTAAAATAAACACACTTACAGCCTCAGGGTATTCCTTTTTTAGGTTTTCAGCGCCCTTTACATCTACATCCATCACAACCCAACGATTAACCGCCCAATGCTTTTCTAACTGGGCTCTTCCTGTCCCGTACAAGTTTCCATGCACTTCGGCCCATTCCGCAAAAAAATTATCCGCCATTTTAGAGCGAAAATCTTCTTCCGTTAAAAAGTAATATGGGTTTCCATCTACTTCGCCATCTCGAACATTTCTAGTGGTATAACTAATGGAATGAACAAAATGATCCGGTCGCTCTTGGATCAAGCGGTTGATAAAGGTGTTTTTTCCTGCCCCACTAGGAGCTGCAATGATTAACAGTTTAGCTTTCATCTTACTCTACATTCTGTACTATTTCGCGGATTCTTTCAATCATCCCTTTGGATTCTACAATGTGCTTGGTTATGGAAGAGTGTTGAGATTTAGATCCAATGGTATTCACTTCACGAAGCAGTTCTTGGGAATAAAAATCAAGTCGCTTACCCACAACAGCTTCTTTTGCCTTTAAAAGCCTTTTAAACTCTTTAAAATGCTCTTTTAATCTTAAAAGCTCTTCGGTGATATCTGCCTTATCAATCTGAATCACCACTTCTTGTGCGATTCTTGCTTCGTCCATATCTGATTTTAAACCAAATTTTTCTAGACGAGAGTGCAGGCGTTTTTCTAAATCAGCATTTGCCTCTTCTCTGTAGGCAGCAATTTGCTTCACCTCGTTCTCTAGAGAGCCAAGGATGGAATTTAAATCCTCAGCGATGGCCTTGCCTTCCCGAACTCTTTCTTTTTCACAAGCCGTCAGCAATTTCTCAAGGCTACTAAAAAGAAAGTTCTTTTCAAGCTTACTGAGCTTAAGATTTTCTTCCACATTAAAAACCCCAGGAACTTTTGCCAATGTGGGCATTTCTAATTCCTCAGAAATTTTTAAATTTTTTGCCAATGCCTTATATGCCTTAGCATAGTTTTTTGCTAAATTTTCATCAGCCACCACATTGGCCGAAGCCGACTTACTAAGCTTTTTGCGATGTACATATAAGTCTACAGAACCGCGTTTTAGCTTTTCTTGAATATTCTTTTTAATCTCAGATTCTACCGGATAAAAATCTGGCGGAAGATGTGGTTTAAATTCAAAGAAACGTGAATTTACACAACGCACGCGGAGACTCAATTTAAGAGTTTCTATTTCTGCCTCAAGGGCGGCAAAGCCAGTCATCGATTTCATGAATGAAGTATAGGGATTTGGAAGCCGAAACGCAAGCCTAAGCTACTGAAATTGCTTCAAAGCAGAGCGATTCTCAAAGTTTTACCGAGACTTGATAAACCGGACAAATAGCCTTAGTTCATTCTTAAACCAATAAAATGCTCTGTCTTAGCCAATGCTTTTATACTACCTCTATTAATTGCGAATAATGAGTCTTCAAGTCTTCAAATCGCTGTGTGAATTTACAAAAACTAAGAAGCAGGTTCGGACAAAGAAAATGTTTTTAAGAAATACAAACCGGCCCCTTTAATTGCGGATACGCACTCCCTAAGTCATTGAACTATAAGACAGAAAATATACCATAGAAGTTCTTAATTTGAACAAAACTGGAGATTCTAGGGAAATTAGTACTTTGCAGGTTTCCATCCGCAATTAAGTAGACCAATTGAAGCCATTCATCCATGATCAAAGTCCCGATTATTTATGCCCTAAATATCTCAGCCTTCCAACAAAACAGCTTGTGCATTTTCTCCTAAGCAATATATAATTTATAAATCTTTTACATCCTTGAAATTACCATGTGGGCCACCAGAGTATTTTTTTTAGCAGGAAGCCTAAACCTGCAGCTTTTGTTGTGAAAGAACAAAAAACTTGTTAAAAAAACAAGCAACAAAAGAGGACAGAATGAAACCTTGGTGGACGAGTTTAAAAGAGAGCTTACTTACAATCAAAACTGAAGTTGAGGCTACAAAAGACCTAGAAAACCGCAGTTCTAAGCTCAGAAACAAAGAAGAAATTCTAAATGAATTCAATGCCTCTAGAAGTTTCGGAGCTTTCGGCCCCGGACAACAGAATAATTTCACAAATTCTCGCTCGCGAAAACAGCAGTAATAGAAAAGTTTCACACCTTAGAAAATAAAAAATAATTATTGAAGACCTAATAGAGCCCAGATATTCCAAAGCCAATCAACAATTAAACTGGGGGTATTTATGCTTAAGCTATCATCTGTGATTCTATTATTTATCATGTTTTCAACAGCCGCTTATGCGGAAGAAGTTTTCAAGCTAAATTTTTTCGACTCAAGACTTATTTTAGATATAAATTACTTAGAGGACCAAGACTATTCCAGCATCGAATCACGTGCAAGATCTATAATAAGTCACGACAGCAGTGTAAGTTCGGATTACTACCAAAGCTTTAACCGTGTACTCTGCCAAAGAAGTTCCACAAAAATGACCTGTAGTATCCCCCTTATGTTTTCTTTGCCTCCGATATCCACTATTTCAAATCCACCACAAAAACCTGATCCATCTAGTATCAAAGAAACAAAGCTTTTATTAAACATTGTCATTAACTTCACAGATCAATATCGTAGTAATATCGAGGATACTAGTTTTTCACTAAGATTTGTTGATGAAGAAAAAGAGTTTCCAACCAACGATTACTCCTATTACAGGGTATTTTAATAGAACTAGCTCGAGCTTAAAATCTATAAACTAGTCCCACCAATTGCATATGGATTAACGGCGGATCATTCTCAAAAATGTGTGTTTTAGCCATTCCATATTTTAGCAAGAGGAGGCACTGGAAGCTTTTTCTCGAAGGACCTCCGGTTAGCGTGAAGCGATCGATCCGCTAAAAGGACTTATTCAAAGCACGCTAGCAAACAATGAAGCTCTAAACTTGAATATTGGTATGATATTGAGCGGTCGAAACCGGCGAGTACATGGAGGGGCGCGTCCTTCGAGGAAAAGCTTCTAGGGACTCCGGGCTTCATTTTCTTATGACATTTCCTTTTTGAAAAACTAAGTCCGAAAATAGAGTTTCAAGGACTTACACTTTCTTGAAAAAGAGACGTTAAAGGCTAAAATATATGATAGTACATGAAGAAATTTTATCAATTGCAATTGAGATTCAGTGAAATCGTAAATCGAACCTACTTAGCTTAACCTAAGTAAAGCCATCTACAATTCAGCGGGCCATTTTGTAAAAAAATAGAGCCTCGCTGAATTCTTAAAAATTTAAATACTACGAAAGCTCTTGAGTCCTGCTACTTTTCAAATATTAGTTTTTCAAAAAACGATGGTACATCAGAAGGTAAAGAAGGGATTTCAAAGCCTCCTTCTTTTTTAAACCAAGTTCTTTGTCTTTTCGCTAACTGCATACTCTTGGTTACAATCTTTTCAAAAAGTTCCCCCTCTGATATTTCCCCTTGAATATACTCTACACTTTCTTTGTACCCCACACTCTCTAAAGCTCGCCAATCACCTTTACCTTGATCCAAAAGCTTTTTGGTCTCCGCAATTAAGCCCTGGCTTAACATTTTCTGGGTTCGTAATTTTAAGCGCTCACGGAGTAAGTCTCGATCCGGATTTAAAAACACTTTTGCCAAAGGATAAGGAAAATTTGACTCTCTTTTAGCGAAAGCAAGACTTGGTTTTTTGCCGAGTGACTTTAACTCTAGAGCTCTGGCTAAACGGTAATGATCATTTTCTGAAATCTTTTGCGCATATTCAGGATCAAAGCCTTTCAATTCTAAAAAAGATTCCTGAGGATTCTCTTCTACTTGTTTTCGGATGACTTCTTTTTCCTCAACAGGAAGCTCTTCTATTTCAACAAGCCCTAGCTCCAAGGCCCTAAAATAAAAACCCGTTCCACCAGCAATGATTGCGTAAGGAACCGCCCTTTTCTCCATATCCGTTAAGCTCTTCAGGGCATCTTCGCGAAATTTTGCCGCCGTATAATACTCTGGATATTTTATATGAGACACCAAATGATGTGGTACTTCTGCTAATTCTTCTAGGCTTGGCTTAGCAGATCCAATGTCTAGATCTTCGTAGACACTTACTGAATCACAATTAACAATCTCGCCACCAAGCTCCTTTGCCAAACGGATGGCAAAGGCACTTTTTCCTGAAGCGGTGGGCCCGTAAAGAAATATTACTTTCATCAAACGATACGCCCAAAGTCTTTATCAATTTTGGTAAACGGGTATTCGACAAAAACTGGTCTGCCGTGAGGACAAAAACTAGATAATGGGTATTCGTCCATTTGCTCTAACAAAGCTTTCATTTGATCTAAGCTTAGAGCTTGCCCTGCGCGCACCGAAGAATGACATGCCATGGTTGCGGCAATGTCTTTTAACTTTCTTTCTACAGCAGTTCCGCCACCGTTTTTAATCACTTCTTTGCTTAACTCAAACATGGCCAAGCTAATCGCCTTTTCTTTCATAAGGATCGGCGCAGAACTTACCCCTATCATTTCAGGCCCAAGTCTCTCTACTGTAATGCTGAGTTTTTGTAAATCTTCAGCAACCGACTCCACCGCATCCGCTTCCTCTTCTTCCATTTTTATTTCTAGAGGAAGTAAATAATTTTGTACATCAATGTGACCACCCGCCCAGGCGTTGACGATTCTCTCAAAAGATATTCTTTCGTGAGCTGCGTGTTGATCTACCAAAATTAATGATTGTCTCGATTGTGCTACGATATAACAATTATCCGCTTGCCCTAAAACCTGAAGCTTTGACCAATAATGTTTGTTATCAAAAAAGACTTCACTTTCTTTTTGTTCTCTAGGCTCATAAGTTTCTAATACTTGCGAGGAAGAAATAACTCTTGATTCGGTATCCGCAGGAGACACAAAGTTTTCTTCATGATTTGTTTTATTGGCATTAGTACTTGTATTTTGCATAAATTCACCAACATCACTCAAATTGCCTTCGGAGGCAAATGAACTACGGCTAGAGCTATTTTCCAGACTCCTTTTATCTGATGAAATTTGCGTTGATTCTTTAGCTCGCGGACTAGCGTATTTAGCTAATATATCTAAAGTCGTGTCTGAAGCCTTATTCTCTTCGGGAGAATAAGAAACTTCTTTCTTTTGAAAGCTGGTTCTCTCAAAATCAAGCCCCCCAAAACTTTCGTTCACTTCTTCTTTTACTTGAGGCTTCAGTGTCACTTGTTTTTTCGGAGAATTATCCTCCAACATATCAGCCAACCAAGGAGCTTTAGCAACCCCTTTAAGAATACACTCTCGAACCACTCGAAAGGCCGCCCGAGGGTCTCTAAACTTCACCTGACTTTTTGTAGGATGAACGTTTACGTCAACTTCTTGAGGATCACAATGAATCCAAACTGCACAAATTGGATACTCCCCATGCATTAAGGTATTTTCAAAACCAGCAATTACAGCTGCCTGCAAACTACGATCTTGAATCCAACGATCCTGCACGAAGAACCACATATTTTGAGAATTTCTTGCCACCTCGTTAGGAGCACAATAAACTACTTTACAGCTCATCAGTCCTAATTCAATTTCCGTTTCATACATTTTTTTTCGTTCTAAAACTTGCGTACACCGAGCAGCAAGATTTTCGCTTTTGGGATAGTAGGAAAGCTGCTTTCCCCCACTTTTTAAGCGAATAGATACATGCGGAAAACTCAAAGAAAAAGCTTTCAACATTTTTTTTATGGCTGTGGTTTCTGCTGTATCAGATTTTAAAAACTTTAACCTAGCAGGAACATTGGCAAACAACTCTTCCACTAATATACTTGTGCCTTGATCTAAGTTGGTTTCATAGGCTTCGGTTTTTTTACCAAACTCACTATGTACAGCATAAGCCTGATCTGCCTCGTTGGCTTTTGAGCTTAAAGTCAATTGGGAAACAGAGGCGATGGAAGCCAGTGCTTCTCCTCGAAAACCAAAGGTATCTAGAGCCCAAAGGTCACTCGCTTTATGAATTTTACTAGTAGCATGCCGATCTAGAGCTAATACTAAATCTTCTTTCTCGATACCATGACCATTATCCTTGATCAAAACTTTGCGGCCACCACTATCGATATCAATCTCGATTTCAGTAGAACCCGCGTCGACGCTATTTTCAATTAACTCTTTGATCATATTGGCCGGGCGCTCTAAAACTTCTCCGGCGGCAATCTGATCCACTACATCATGTGACAATTTTTGGATTTTCATGAAGCAAATATAGTCCAATTCCGAATTTCAGTCATCCAAACGGATGTTTTTTTCAAACTGCGTCAGCTTTCCATATTTTTGGTAATTACAGGCACTTACAGAAAACCTCAGCGACTCAAATCTAACTGAGATGCATTTGACCAAGAAAACATATGGAACACCAGGATAGGCCTAATTTATGCACCTATTTGTAGCGGATATAAAAATCGAAACCAAGCAAACTTTGTTAATTTAGCAAAGCTTTGTAGATAAAGGAGTATTTCAGTGAAACTAAACTTGAGACACATTGGCATTTGCCTATTAAGCGCAGGCCTTCTTATTTCTTGTACGGGTGAAAAAAAGTCTGCAGAAATCACCTCAGGCACTTACCTACCACTTAGCTCTCAAGAGCTAAACCAAAAAAAATTAAATATCGACTCTAAAACCGTTTACTACACAGACAACGAAAATCCATTTCGAGTGTATCGGGCAAATAAAAAATTAGATGGTAGCGCTGAAATTCAAACTGGTAGTTTTAGTATGGAAATTTCTAAAGACAAAAAAACCATTAAGTTTTCAGAAATGAGCCTCCAAGCGGGTACGCAAAATGAAAACCACAAAATTGATGAATTCGCTAGTAACGATTTAGGAATGTTGGAGTATCAAAACCCACAAGCTCAAACTAAAGAGTACTCTTTAGAGAGCAGTCTCTACAAATTGAAAAAGGCCGCCTATGCTGACCTATCACAATTAGACTCTGGTAGCTTAAAAGCTCAATCTAAGGCTTTTCTAAGTGGTGAAGAAAATGAAGCTTTAAATCAACTTACCACTTCAAAAGTGAACCTACAAAAAGCTCAAGACATCTTAGAAAACTCGGAAGATCAAAGTATTCGTATGAGTCTATTAGAAGGTGGTTTAATTCAATTGAGTATTCAAAACAAAAAAGGCAACGCCATTGCGACTGAACCTGTAGTTTATTACTACCAAAAAGTATCACCTGAACACCTAGAAAGAATCAACACAGAGTTTATGAAAGACTTAGATAGAATTTCAAAAGCTAAAAATGAGACAGAAACTGAAACAAAATAAGACTAAAAAAACATTTATAATATAAATAAGGAGAAGAAATGAGATTAAAATCACTATTTAACACAGCATTGGTTAGCAGCATCGCCATCGGTATGGTCGCCTGTAACCAACAAGAAAGAGTAAATGAATTGGCCCATGGAACTTACATTGAAATGACGGATTCAGAGCGCCTGGAAAAGAACCTACCTGTAGAAAGCCAATCAAACATACAAACAGGAGATTTCCTTCAAGATCAAAACACGGCCTCTACGGATTGGTTAGCAAGCCTAGTGGTTAGCAAAGATAAAAAGACTATCACTTACACGAACGTTGTTAGTATTTATAACCCTTCTTCTGAAAACTCAGACAGCATTCAGGAATACAAATTCGAATTAAACCAAATCAACGAAAAAGATGGTACATACAGCACTGGCGTTATTCCTTACGACAGTATATTAACAGTAGGAAATGTTGAGTCTTACCTAGCTAGCAAAGTAAAAAAAGAAGCTGAAAAGAAAGATGAAAAAGAAGATGAGGCTGAAGAAAAAGAAGAAGAAAAAAACCCAAAATTAGCGGCCAAAGACATTGAGCCTGAAAATCGTTACAGAAGTAATTTTACAATTCATGCAGTCGCACCTCAGATTATCGCTGTGATCGTTGAAAACACTTATGGCCAAGCAAATGGAACTAGTCTTACTTCAAGAACAACTAAATACTACAAGTACGTGATCAATACACAAGCTGACGAAATCCACCAAGCCTTCAATGCAAAGTTAAATGCTAAGCAAAAGCTTGCTGTTGCAACGAGAACTAAGCTTGCGAAGCAAGAAGAAGCAAAGGCGCTAGCCGCTGAAGCTGAGGCAAAAAAGCTAGCCGAAACGGAAGAGGCAGCAGTTAAGGCCGCTCAAGAGGCAGATCAAGCTGCTGAAGAAGTAGAGAAAGCTAAAGAACAGGTGGATGCAGCTGCGACAAATTTAGAACAAACTAAAAATACTAATGTTCCAGTAGTTCCTGTACCTCCAGTTGAAGATTCCGAAGAAGGAAACGAGCAATAAATAATTGAACTAAAAACTGCCGGGCTAAAATTCTCGGTCTGGGTAAACCTGTTCTTCATTTATTGAAACAGAAAAATAAAAGTTCCAACTAACAAAATGCTTCCGATATACTATCGGGGGCATTTTTTCTGCTCTAAATTCAGGCCTGAACCTTTTTACTTTCAACTCTTAACAAAAAAATTGCGAATACAATAAAAAGACTTCCAAAAATCAGACCATAGCTAAGACTTTCAGAGAAAAAGATCAAACCCCAAGTTGCACTAAATACCAAACGAATCATGGTAGTTACCGCAGCTGTAAGCGCGGTGGTGTACTTATAAGAATAGGTCAAAAAGAATTGACCAGCCACTCCCCCTAGGGAAGTTAAAAGAAAGACAATGGCCGTACTCGGGCTCATATTAAAATCAAAGGAAACAAATGGAAGTAATCCCACACTCCCCGTTAACATTACATAAAAAACGATTAACTCAGAAGAATCAAATTGCCTAGCTTTTCGTAAAGACATCAAACTAATAGAGGCAATGAACCCACAGATCAAACCATACAAATCGCCCTTCACCAGACCGGTAAACTCAAAATCCAAAACCAGTAACACACCGATAAAGCTGATCAAAACAGCCAACCAGTGATACTTGCCCGTAGCTTCTTTCAAAAGAAATGGGGCAAAAATAGCTATGAAAACGGGGTAAGTCATATTTAAGAGATTGGCTTTAACCAATGTACTGTGTTCAATGGCTAAATAAAAGAAACCGACAGCAACAAAGTTGGTTAAGGCCCTAAGCGCTAGCCATCCATAGTCATTGGGTTTCGGTAAAAGTGTTTTCTTCTTTAAGTTTAAAAAGACAAGAACAACAAAGCCCGAGAAAAACCTTCCCCAGGTAATTGTCATTGTAGGCACATTTTCCCCTACAAGAAACTTAACTCCTGCGGTAAAAGCACTCGCGATTAAGCCCGTAAGAAGCAATGAATAAAAAGCTTTTTTTTGGTTAGTGATTCTTGATTCCTAGACTTAGACTCTTATTAGCCTTTTCATCTTCCAACCAAATCAATTCACGAAAGCCCTCGGTTTGTGGAGACAAGAAATTACTCTGAAAGGCACATTCCATTGTGAAACTAGGTCCAAAAAAACCTTCTTCTTTTGTTTCCTGGAAAGCCATGAAATCTAAAGAAATGATTGTGAAAAACACATTCACTTTTTCTGTGCTTTCCTCTGTCGGTCTCTTCAATTGCATTTCAAGTCTTCCAACAAAAGAGTTTTCCTTATCATTTTCTAGGTCTAAATCACGTAAACTTTGCTCTGCTTGATTTGGGTCTAAATTAAACTTGTAACTATACTCTTGAGTACTTTGATCTAAAATTTTTGGTAAATTTTCTTTTACTAAAATTTCGGCACATTCTTTTCTAAGACTAAAAAAGTTTCCAGAATCAACACGTATTTTTGCCTCTAATAATTCAGGATTTTTCACTTCCAGCATCGCTGCTGCATTTAAACTAAAAAACAGGGCCAACACCAAGCCATACTTTTTCATATATTTACTCCAATCTTCCTTGGTATTTTTACCAGATTTCTCTCGAAAAATACAGGCACACAAAGCTTCTATGTAATTCAAACAGGGTTTTTACGGCAAAATAAACCACTTATATATTCTGCAAACAATAGTACTTTTCCTAGCCTTCCAAAGCCCTCACCAATCGAAAAGTTTGCCTTGCCAAAAAGTGGTTGGTACATAGCAATAATGGGGGCCGTACCGCCTCAATTAACTGCGTATGACTTGCCACACATTAATGGAACTAGTTTTCATTACTGAGATCTTCTCACTTCAAGCTTTCTCAATAAAAAATTCCTTAAGATTATTAAATAGTTCTTAAAGACTTATCCGTAATAAAGGAGGTCAGCTTAAAAAAACCAAAGATACATCTGTTAAATCTAAGCATCAGACTAACTAGCATCTAGAAGATTAGCCCCTCTATTTTTCAAAGCTGCAAGAAAGTACTCGATCAATGTAGTGGTAGTATGAATTATGCAAAAAAGTATTGTAGCCTTTGCTTGTGATCATCCTCAATTTATTAGGCTCGCCTATATACTAAATTGTCAAAAAGTATCGCCTGAGCTTGGAAGCTCTAAGAAAAAACGATCAGAGTCCGCATTGGGGATTGAGTTTGGCAACTTAACAAAACCTAACTTCTCCAATAGATTTTGCGAGGCTATATTTTGAGAATTTACAGTGGCAGCAAAGTACCTTAAACCATGATTTTTGTGGATAGAAGTTATCATTTCTCTAACAGCTTGTTCTACCAAACCCTGTCGCCGATATTCCCCAAGAATACTATATCCGATTAACATTATTGTATTAAGCTTTCTAATGCCAATATGTATACGCTCTTCTCGACTAAACCATGTAGGGAGATAACTAGCTATACTAACAAAGCCAATTACATTTCCCTCATTGATAATTAACTTGTTAAAATCATATTGGCCTTCATGTAAAGTAGAATAATTTCGAGCCCGTTCTAAATACTTATACAAAGAGTCTTCTGGTCGATTTTTACCTAGAAAAAATTGCTTAACCTCTGGGTCTTTAAAAAGTTCAAAAAGACCTTGTTCATGATGATCTTTCAAATCTTCAAAATGCCAAGTCAAACCGGAGCTGGTCACACAACTTTTTTTTTGTTGTGCTTTCACAGGGGACCATTGGCTTAAAATTAAAAAAAAGAAACACAAGAACTTCAAAATACTCACCTTCAAATTACTGAGCAAGTATACTATAGGCAAGTTGCAGCTGGCTTAAATTTCAAGAAAAACCCAAATCAATTTAAAAAACTTTTATCCCAACCAATAAAATTGATTTCAATTTGTATAAAAAATAACAGTTTGCATTAGCCGCTGAATCTATTTAAATGCTAGCTCCGCCCAAAAATGACATTTTTAGTATTTTTTTCATGGATTCTTTGTCTGATTCCATGTTTAATCGCAATGCTTTTGGCACTTAATTTGTATTTAAAGTGACTAGCGAGGTAGAAAATGACGAAGAAAAACACTAACTATTTATTGATCGGTTTAGTCGTATACGGACTAAGCTTTCTTCTAGCATGTTCAAAGCCAAGTACAGCAGACAATAGAAAGCTAAGCCTTAAACAGGAAAACTGTGCACCTGCTGGCCTAAACCAAGCCAGCAAAGTCCCTCTCATAGAAGAAGCAACTTCCTGCTCTACAGAAAGCAAATAATCTTAGATTTTTTGGTTTCCCCCATTAATACTCATTCACTTTAGAAGCATTTGGATGAGTCCTGAATTAGACTGGAAGCTAATGAACCTTTCTAAAAAGAATTTTTTCAATTTCAAACGAAGGCCTTATATAGCCTTGTATTCTTACTTAGACCTAGAACAGCAATGACTTCGAGTACACTATTTGATTAAAAACTAATGAATTGAGAGCGAAAGAAACTACCTACAATTTGATATGTGCCTTTCTCAAGGAAGTATTTCTATTAATGTTAGTAAGAAGATTCTCAGGAAAACACTTAGATTTTTTTATAATAGGGAAACATTTCAATGAATCCGGGCTTCTTCCCCCCTAAGCTTTTCAATAAAAACCGAAATATCCTGATCTTTTTAATCTCTAAATATATGTCTACCTATTTTAAGGTACTTACACAAAACTGAGAAAATGACTATTTGATATTAAAAATAACTTACACTGGAAAACAATTTTTGTCAGATTGCCCAGCGCTCACTCTCAAATCAAAAATATAAGCACTAGAGCTGGCATTTTCATTGCTTTATATAGATGTATCCCCCCTGTCAACTTTGAGGTGGAGGCTATTCCCCCCTGGCAACCGACGCTACCAATAATATTTGGGCCTCTTAGTTTGACTTTTTAATCAGTAATACTTTTTCTCTAACTGATTAATAATCTCACGACAGTCTTTTAGTTTTTTAGGAAAACTAGTCCCACATTGTTTTTTCAAGGCAGTAGGTAAATCTAAAACCTTTGGAGTCCTATTTCCATTAATGCTTCGAACTTCAAAACTAGAAGACAAAACAAAACGCCAAGCCTGAATATGACTTAATTTTAGTTTTTTAATCAGTTTATGATAGACCTTTCCCATAAACTGATAAGCAAAATCTCCTTTTTCTTCGAGCCAAAGCTTAGTTTCATTTTCAACCTCGGGAGAATATCGTTCAAACTCTTTTTCAAACTCCGCTTCATTGTAGCGGTTATTCACCATTCCAGGTAAACGAGTCCCAGCTTCTTTCAAAGGGCTCATCACGATAGAACTAAAAATACTATAGCTTTCAGCAAGCATATTGGTTCTACACTCATTCATATAAGAGTCGGTTAATAAGTGGATGTACTCATGAAATATATTGGCTGGAATTAAACTTAAATCCATGGCCACACTTTCAGAATCTTTTGCGCATGGAATTTCATTTTTTAGCTCAGGAATCCAACAAATGGGTGCAAAGCCTAACTTCCCTCTTTTCCAATTCGGTTTATAAAATAGAATTTCAGGCTTTTCTTTAAAACGATACTTATCCGTTTTTTCTAAATACCCACATGTGGTAGTTACGTAATTGTGCATCTTTTCTTTTTCAGAAAATCGATTTGTAAAAGAATAGTCTTTTTCCATATTGATTCTGATATCAATAGGATAATGCTTCTCTAATTTTTCTTTTACGTCTTTTGGAAAGTATGGCAACATTTTTTGTTCAAACATTTCATGGATGTAATTTAAATGAAAATAAACGTTAGAAGCCCTTAGGTTTTCACAATCCAGGGCAATGACATTTTCAGTATCCGCTTCCAGTATGCGAAAATACTTTCCCACATAGTGAGTTCTGGATTCTAAGTTTTTCAATTCCACTTTTTGTGTAGAATATTTCCAACGAATTTTGTCTTTGGGTTTAATGCGAGATCCAGGTCTTCGTTGATCTTCCGCTTTAGTGATAAACTTTGTTAATACCACTGCCAATTGAGATTCAGGATCTTCTCCACAGATCTTTTGAGCGGATCGAATCAATGAATTGTCATCTGGATCAAAACCAGCGAACAAATTTAAACTAAAAATGAATATTAAAAAGGCTTTCCCCATAAGCAGAGGATTAGCAGCTTTCATGGAAAAAAGCGATCATTGACGCCAACAATGTTTGTTTTACAGCTTTTTGGCAGTTTTACCCTAAAAAAAAGAGAGACTATAATTGTCTCTCTCAATGCTCTAGATAAATATTAAGTGCAAGTTTAGTAGTATGCTGGAGTAGTCAAAACGATCAAGGCTGCTAGCCACCACAAAGGGTTAGCCACTAAATATCTACGGCGATGATAATGTGAAGCGTTTCCTGTCGGAACAGCTGTTTCCAAAACATGCTCTGGTTTTTCAAAAACCATTTGTCCTTCTTCAGCAGTGATCAAACGTAAATCAACAAGTTCAGCAACAAAAGCCTCTTTGTCTTCTACGGCAAACTCGATCTCATCCGTAGTAAAATCACCGGCCAAAGTTTCAACAAAGCTTTGTGCATCAGATACAACAAACTTTTGATTTGCACTTAAGCTAAGGCTAGAAAGACCTACCACGAACGCTAATAGTAAATTGATTATTTTCATAAAACTCCTCCCCTTTTTATTTGGATGAGGCCATTTTTAACAAAACTTCTTTCATTCGTGTATTTTTAGGAAGAAATGAAAGCTTTTCCCCGCTTTTAGCCTGAAGCTTTTACCGAGAGAACATAGCGTTAATCACCACTTTTCTTAACATTGACTGTTTTTTTACCAATTACTCGCTTTTGCAACAAAAAATAGAATAGGAAGCCAATGGAAAAATGAAAGTATTTTTAAGGCAACACTAAATCAGAAAGCTCTTTGCAGCCCAAAGTGAAAGCCTAGATATCTCTCTTCTTCAAAATAATATTTGGGTTCAAACTTTAATAAAAATTTACCCAGAGTGTATGCCCCTCCCCCACTAATACTAGCACCAACTCTAGTTTTACCAATTGGCAAATTGGTGCCACTAACATAGAGATCAATGATGCTGTGAGAAGCCATTAAACCAGCTCCAAAATAGGTAAAGAAATTTTTCCCTCGCAAAAGATGCAAAGGCATCATCAAACTAGCATCGGTCAAAATCACATATCCACTAGATTGACTAGAAATATCCGTATAAATGCTCGGTGTAGAAGTACTAACACCAAAGTTAATATCTAAATTTACAACGCCATCAAGCAATGAAAAAGGCGCTGTACGGTTTAGCATTAAAAATAAGCTTTGTGAGCTATAAGTAGCTTCGGTTGAGTCTGAGCCAGAAGTTAACTTAAATCTATCGGTGAAATTAACCATAGCCAAGCTCAAGCCCCAATAAGACTTTCCACGCACATCTTTCTGAGGTCTTTTGACACGACTGTTGGGCCTAGCACCACTTCTTTTCGCAGCTCTAACTTTTCTTCCACCAGGGCCAGAAACAATTCGAATATCGATATCAGAAATATAGCCTATAACACCTTGCCTAAGTTTTACCTTATAAAATGGGCCATAGTTTTTATTGGATATTTTTACCAATTTGCCTTTTCGCAAATAACCTAAGACAGGAGCTCCGAAGTCCCCTTTTTTATAAACCATGGCCCCGTCAATTATCACTTCTGCTCTCTGCGCAGCAAATACAGATAATGAAATAAAAAAGAAAAGGATGCCTTTAAGTAAAACGGATTTTCCAAACACGATAAAGAGCCTCCACGAAGATTTTCATTCCCATTTTGCTCTGCCCACCTCTGCGGTCTTCAAAGCGAATTGGAACTTCCACTAATTTGAATCCTTTTTTGAGTGTACGATACTTTAGTTCAATTTGAAAACTATAGCCCTCGCTATTGATTTGGTCCAAACCAATGTCCTGTAAAACTTCCTTCCTGTAAGCATTAAATCCTCCAGTCCAGTCCTTTACTCTGCGCCATAAAATTAATGTGGAGTACAAACTTCCGCCCAAACTAATTAATTTTCTGTACCAGGTCCAATTGGCTACACTACCACCTGGGATATAGCGAGAACCCACAACGGCATCACTTGATTCAATTGCATCACTGATTTTTTCTAGGTCTTCTACACGATGTGAAAAATCCGCGTCCATTTCGATTACTGCATCAAAAGAATTTTCTAATGCCCACTGAAAACCAGCAATATAAGCTCTGCCCAAACCCTGCTTGCCAGGACGATTTAAAATATGGAGCTTCCCTGAGAAATCACTGGAAATAAGCTGTTCCACAATTTTTGCTGTTCCGTCTGGAGAATTGTCATCCACAACCAAAACATTTAAATTTTGATTTTTGGCAAATATGTCTCTGACGAGAGCCTCAATGTTTTCACACTCGTTGTAAGTGGGAATGATCACTAGTTTTTTCATGTGCCCAAAGTAATTGGAATTCACCTAAGGGGCAAGTGATACGAAAAATAGAGGAATCAGTGCCTAGAAAGGTGGCAGTTGTTTTACGTCTTGATTTTCTAGCAGGCTATTTTCTTGTTCATTTAAGCTTGGAGAGTCTAAGCTGCCCAAAGCACCAATAGTTGCAGGGCTTGAAGGTTTTAAAGCCTCACTTAAGGCTTCTTTCTTTTCTTCCAACTCAATCTTTCTACGCGCCAATTTGTCGTAACCTTTGTTGCTCAAATAAAACATAGGATCTTTTCGTCTTTGCTCCATAAAACCACTTACCTTTTGGCAAGCTGCCTGTGGATTTCGACGATATAAAATTGGATCAAAACCACAATAGGGGCAGATGATACCTAGGCGAAATTTAAAATGGGTACCTAGCTCCATCATTATTAAGCAAACTACAAAGAATGCAATGGCCTCAGGGCGAAAACTTTGC
The DNA here is from genome assembly GCA_036140815.1 of Bdellovibrionota bacterium. Lineage (GTDB taxonomy): Bacteria > Bdellovibrionota > Bdellovibrionia > Bdellovibrionales > UBA840 > UBA6502. The sequence goes on from JAYZXX010000009.1 coordinate 55,890, forward strand.
CAGAAAATGAAACTAAAAAGAGTACTTAAAACCAATCCAGTGAAAATCTCCATAAAGGAAATATGTCTTTTCAAATTCACTTTTCTTTCGTTCTTACAAAAAGCACAGTAACACTTAGACTGGACCTTGGTCATACTTCATCTCCCCTTCCTCTCCTCTAGTTTAGCAAAGGTTTAGGTTTTTGCAGAATTAAAAATTGGGACTAGGCCTTCGAGCTAGTCGTGTTAGGATAAAGCTATGAAAAGGATTTTTTTAATTTCAATCATTTGTTTTTTTAGCCAGGGCCTCTTCGGTCAATCTTACAACGACAGTTCTCAAACGGAAGACATTATGGATTATGAATCCATTGTAAGAGAGCTATCAAAGTCTTCGGGAACAAATCGAGCCAGTGTGTACTCACCAGACCCTCTCGCGGCTGTTCGGTTTCATGTGGGCGTTGGTTTTACAAACTCTTTGAGCACGGTGGAAGACAGCGAAAGAGGACTTAGCTTACAAGCTCCACTAAAGGGAGTGGCTGCCAGGTTCGGTATCGACTTATTAAGTACAGAATGGCGTGCAGAAGCCGGAATCACCACTTATGAAACCTATGATGACAAAGAGACTTCTTCTAAAATTGATTTAAAAGAGTTTGACCTATCCATCTTAGGCATCACACCAGTTAGTCGTTTGTGGGCTTACAAAATCGGAATGGGTCTTAGTGCAAGATACTTAAATGTTGTTCAAGCCGAAGCCGACCTGAAAGAAATAGAATACACCACACCTGCATTGACAATTCAAACTGGTGTAGTTGCAAATGTAGGTCCTAAATTTAGCATAAGCACAGATCTACACTACCGAAAATCTCTAATCCAAGAAACAGCGGATAAGTCTGCTCTTGATTTTATGGTTCGCCTGGATGGACACTTCTAGTCTCTATTTTGTGGCTGTGGTTTGTGCCACAGTCTACCTAGGCGCTCTGCTCATATCTAGCTGGTTTCGAAAAAGCAATAAACCCAGCGGCCCTTTGATTCCCAATCAATTGCTTACTACCTACCCGATCATTTTAATTAAGGATCGAGCCAGCATTTACTATCCTGGTCACTATTGGAATCATTTGTCCTACTTTCTTCGAGAACATGGTTATGAGATTAAGGAAAAAAGCATGGAAGAAGTAATTTCTGAAAATATCACCGACGCCCATTTTTTTCTAAACTATTCAGACCTGCAGTATAATTTTGAGTATTTAGAAAAGAACTCTACTCAACTTAAAAGTATTAATTATGTTCGCTCTAAAAGTTTCCCTAAAGAGGCTTTAAAGTGCAATGAGGTGGTAATACCTAAAGATATTCACCCAAAAACTCAGGCCTTACTCCTGTTACAAAGTTTTCTTTTACCTTTCAGCAAAAAAGACTTCGCAGCTCTTGGATGTTTCCAAGAATTGCCTTATTATCTACAGATAATGAAACACATTAATCACTTAGCGGAAGAGGATCTAGTTTCTTGAACCAAAGTAGAAAAGACTTTTTAAAAGACAGCTTAATTGGTGGTTTTAACTTCCTACTTAATTTTTTAAAAAATCCCATTGGCGTCATGAAACAACTCCCCAAAGTCCCCCTCGGAGAACTGATCTTTGTGGGCGGAGCCTTTTTAGCCATCGTTGGCTTTGGTCACGGCGTTGCCAGTGAAAGCTTTTTCTCAATCCTTTGGGGAATATTCTTGTTTCCTTTTAGCGGCTTGCTTAGTGTGGCCATCGCTAGTTTGTATTTCTACTATGTTAGCAACTACTTAACAAAAGGCAGCTTTTCTTATGAAGAGTTTTTTATTGCCTGTTACTTCGCTGCAGTCCCTAGTTTTGTATCCTTTATGGTATCGCCATTTTTACCAGCCATTGGCTTTTTAGGTTTTTTAGTTTCTGCATTTTTAATGAGAATGTCTTTAGTGTATTCTTTTAAAATTGAAAAACCACTGAGCAACAAGATCATTTTAAGCTTGTTTGCAGTTGTGATTTTGGGATACTTACTTCAACTCTTGCAAAGCTACCAATTGCATCAAGACCTTTTTAATTAAATACATCAGGCCCCAATTGCACCCATCTTGTATCATTACAAACCGAAGACTTTCTGTAGCGAGGAATCCAAATCCTAATGTCATCTCCTTGCGCATCAGTCGCGGAACTAGCTGAAAACAAAAAATCACGACCAACGGAAGTAATTGCATCTCCTCTACAGTCAGACCATTCACCTTCGTTTTCATCTAATAAAAGATAGCTTCCCCAAGCGTCTGAAGGAACTCCCTCAAACCCAAGACTTCGATATCTCTGTTGCGCCAATAGATTTGGCCAATTAAAATTATAAGCGTAGTCTCCTGCAACCGCTATACTACAACGACTACAAAGCGAACCAGAAATTTCAGTGGCTGTCTTATCTTCAACTACTCTTAAAGCAATTATTCCGTTTGCATGTGAAATCAGTTGTGAAATAGTCAGCTTAACTCTAGTTCTGTATACAAACTCCTCATAACTTGGAATTGCCAAAGATGATAAAACACCAATGATTGCTACTGCTACAAGTAACTCAACTAAACTGAAACCATCTTGAGTAAGAGAAAACAAATTCTTCACGTTAAACTATTGAAACATCTAAATAGACTTTAGTCCATTCAATAATTTTTGAACAAAATAAGGACCTTGAAATATCAATTCAGAATAAATCTGAACCAAAGAAGCCCCTTTATCCAATCGCCACTGAACTTCGTCAGCACTATCCACTCCACCAACACTAATAATTGGTTTTGTAGACCTAGCCTTTGCAAGCATTAACATCTCGCGACTTCTTAGCCTCAACACACGGCCACTAATCCCGCCAGGCCCTAGATCTTTTGCCCAGTTTGAATTTGATTTATCAATCGTTGTATTGCACAAAATCAGACCATCAAAGTCACTTTTATTAATATCCATAACCAAAGAATCTAAATCAGAATTTTCAAGATCAGCAGCCAACTTTACCAATAATGGTTTTTGAAGAATCTTTTTTAATTCTTCAGCTGTTTTTAATAAAAAGGCAGACTCTTGCAGGTCTCTTAAACCTGGCGTGTTGGGACTAGAAACATTTACCACAAAATAATCGCCGTGATTTTTCAATCGACTTGCTAGCTTTGTGTAATCACTTAAAGCGTCTTCCGTTGCCGTTAATTTGTTTTTCCCTAGGTTTACTCCTAGAGGCGCCTTTAGTTTAAAATTAGCTCTGTGAGCTTCTATGTTTTTTGCAAGTGAATCCATCCCATAGTTATTGAAGCCCATACGATTTAAAATTTGATGAGTTTCTGGATGCCTGAAAAGCCTAGGTTTTGGGTTTCCATCTTGAGCCAAAGGCGTAACAGTCCCCACTTCAACAAAGCCAAAACCCAGTTGATCCAATAAAGGAACGATCCTCCCATTTTTATCAAAGCCTGCGGCCAAGCCCACAGGATTGGGAAACCTTAAACCAAAAACTTCCACAGGTTTCACTTCTTTCAAAGAAAAGTTTTTTTGAAATTGAGAAAATAAAAATTTAGAGTTTTGAATTTTTTCGCCCATAAAAAAAGCAAAATCGTGAGCATTTTCAGGAGACATCAAAAACAAGGATTTTTTCACTAGATCATACATGTTATCTTGGGTACCAAAACTTGATCGACTTGTCAGGAGGAAAAATGTTAAAGTGGGCACAAATTCCTGCGTGGGATGATAATTACATCTATTTGGTGCATAACGATAAAGAAGCTGTCGTCATAGACCCTACCGAAGCTGAGCCTTTGATTGATTTTCTCGAAGACAATCAGCTTACATTAAATCGAATCATCAACACTCACCATCACCCTGACCATATTGGTGGTATTAGTGAATTGGTTAATAAGTATAGTATTAGCGTAAGCTGCTCAGAGTATGATAAAGATCGTGTACCTCACGCATCAATATTCTTTAAACCAGAGGATTCTTTTGAAGTTTTAGGCTCAAAAGTCAAAGTGATAGATGTTAGTGGACATACTTTAGGTCAAATCGCCTATCACTTCCCCGAGGAGAAACTCTTGTTTTCTGGCGACTGTTTATTTCGCCTTGGATGTGGATACATTTTTGAAGGCACCCCAGAGATGATGCAAAAAAGTTTTTCAAGAATTAAATCTCTGCCAGAAGAAACTTTAATATGCTGCTCTCACGAATACACTTTAGCCAACGCCAGGTTTCAAGAAAGTTTAGACTACCGGCCAGAGTTTAAATACTATTTTGAATCTCTTAGGAAAATTAGAGCAGAAGGAAACTATACAGTTCCTTACCCCTTAAAAGAAGACCTGGAGTGGAATCTTTTCTTGCGATGGGATGATGAAAAATTAAAAGCTCACCTAAATCTAGAACACTCAAGCCCCGCCGAATTTGTAGCGGAAATTCGTCAAAGAAAAAACCGCTTTAAGGCATGAAGCACTTACACTGACAGAAGCACATAAAGATTACAGCCTTTGACTTAATGAGCCATTTTGGTTCAAGCAAATCCTCATGCCATTTTCTATAACAATAGATATTCAAAAACTTAAAAGCATATCTTGAATTCCTCTAGTATTTACATTAATCATTAGCAATCCGTTAAATCTTGGGGGGATTTCATGAGCAAAGTTTTATTTCTTATTTCAACTCTATTTTTAAGCCTACAAGTAAAGGCGAGTCGATATGACGACATTGTAAATCAGCTGCTCTTAATCAAAAAGAATTCTCCTAACTACGTAAACATAGTCAGCCTCGGTAAAAACGATCAAGACCAAAACATCTTAGCCTTAAAAATAGAGTTTCCTATCCAAAACGAAAAAATAAATCAATTGGTCGTAGCGGCTCACCACGGAAACGAAACTCTTAGTGTACCAGTTAGCCTCGAGTTTGCTGGACAGGTATTAAATATTCTAAAAAATCCAGACCACCCATTTCACACAAATTTTAAAAATAAACGCTTTCATGTGATTCCCGCTTTAAACATTTCTGGCATCAATAACAATCGTAGGGAAGAATATGATATCGAAGGAATCAGTCATGATCCAAACCGAGACTATCCAGATGCTTGCAATAAAACAAAAAAGAACTTCAAATTAAAAAGCACGTCCTTACTAACAAGGTACATCTACAATAATAAGATTGTCAGTGCCGCCACCGTACATGGCTATATTGGAACTTTAACTTTCCCATGGGGAATGTTCACAAAAAACACCCACACTCACGATCATCAATCCTTCCTTGATTTAACTCAATATGCAGTAAAAGCAAACTCCTATGAAGTGGGTACCCACGCAGATTTAATTTATCCAGCAGAAGGCAGCTTTGAAGACTATATGTACCTTGGTTTTGGAATATGGACTGTCTTACTCGAAATTGACCACAACCCTAACATCAGCAAAGACGCCAACTCTTTAGTGAGATTCTTCTACGCATCTCCTAACTCCCGCTCAAATCAACACCAACACACAGCAGACTGTAAGTCCATGCGCAGAAACTACACCCCAATGAGCCGCCCATAATATCCGAATACACCTCCGAAAAAACAAAACACATCCACTCAGATCAAAACAGTCACCCCCAGAGGGTGGCTGCCACCCAAATGACAAACAAAATCCCCTTGAAGAGCAAAGCGAATTCAAAAGCCATCGGCGGCAAAGCCGCCCCATTCCCCTGCCCCCGCGTCCAAAAAAAATAATGACGAGATTTAGCTCTAAAAAAATGAGAAAGAGGCCTCCTGAAGTAAAAGTGTTTTGATCAGACCTTTTTGGATCAGGAAGATCCAAAACGAGTAACATGGATGTGAGGGAAGAAGCCGCAGGCGAATGACCGGAAAACGCGTCTGAGCAAAATACTTTTGCTTCAGAAGGCCGAATCATTCGAAGGTCAAAACCGAGGAGTAAGCCAAAAAACTAAAACAAATAACGCCTCATAGACACCGAAGACAAAATCCCCAGACCCAACATAGTGGTCAAAGTCCCCGAACCACCATAACTGAGCAAAGGCAAAGGAACTCCAACGATAGGCAACAAGCCTGTTACCATACCTATATTCACCGTCATATGCCAAAACACATAACTGATGGACCCAATAGCTACCAGCACACCAAACTTATCTCTAGCGTGGGAAGCAATTCGAATGGCCATAATGTACAATGACAAAAACAAAGTAATGGTAACAATGCTCCCCACAAAACCATGCTCCTCACTCAATACACTAAAAATAAAATCCGTATGACGCTCTGGAAGGAACTCTAACTGAGACTGAGTCCCTCGCTGAAAGCCCTTGCCAATCCATTGGCCACTTCCCACCGCAGTAATGGATTGAATGGTATTGTATCCAGCACCCTGTGGGTCTTTACTAGGATCTAAAAAGGTTAGCACCCTTTGTTTTTGATATTGCTTCATTCCAAAATTCCACGCCAGCGGTAAAGCCACCACTACAGAAATAATGGCACCTACTAAAATTTGCCTTTTTACACCAACAAATAAAAATAAAGTTCCAGCCATTGCTGCCAACATCAGAGCGGTACCCAAATCCGGTTGTTTCGCAACTAAAAGAAAAGGAATTCCAGTCAAAACAAGAGGAAGCATTAAATCTTTGATCCCCATTCCATTGGGACTTGATTTTTGACTTAATACCCTAGCCAAAACAAACACCAGAGCTAACTTCATGGTTTCCGATGGCTGGTAGCGAAAAAAGCCTAAGTCTAACCAGCGCTGAGCGCCGTAAAAACTTCTTCCTATGAATGGTACCAAAGCTAATAAGACTAAATTGATACCGTAAAAAACGTAGGCTAACTTATTAAATATTTTGTAATCAAAAAAAGTACAAAACATATATACAACCCAACCAGCCGACAACCACATTATTTGAGAACTAAAAGTTCTCCCCCACTCCAATGCCTCTGGAGCATGAGTGGCCGAATACAAATTATAAAGTCCAATCAAATTCAAAAACAAAACCACTAAGGTTAAATTGATATCAAATCGTTTTATTAGTGTGCGGTTTTCAATTTGCACGTTTTACTCCTCAGCCTTAATCAATAGAGCTTGGCGATACTTTTTAGATTTTAATTTTTCGGGATAGTATTTTTTCATATAGGCACGAATGATATCTCGAGCAACAGGCGCTCCACCAGTACTTCCATGACATGCATGTTCAGCAAGTACGGCTACCACAATTTTAGGATCTTCTGCTGGGGCAAAACCCACATACCAACCATGGTGACGCATTTTAATTGGTCGCTCTTCGCATTTGGCAAATACCTGATCGGAAGACAAATTAAACAACTGAGCGGTTCCAGTTTTACCGGCAATTTCAACTCCCGGAATTTTCCACCATTTAGCCGTTCCCCGCTCTCCATTGTTCACAAGATACAAACCTTTTTGTACAATAGAAAAAGCCTTTTTACCTATCTTAAAAGCTCCGCCTGTTTTGGGGCTATGGTCTTTTAAAACCTCTGGCTCAAGTTCTTGAATGATTTCATCTTTTGAATTTAAAACCTTTTTTACTAAATGAGGGCGATAAACCTTTCCATTTTTAGCAATAGAACTAAAAACAGTGGCCAATTGCAGAGGAGTAAAAAGAACATAACCTTGGCCAATGGCATTGGATAAAGTTTCTCCTGGCTGCCAAGCTTCTCTAAATTGTTTCTGCTTCCATTCGGTATCCGGGATCAAACCAGGAATTTCACGACTCAAATCAATTCCAGTTTTCGAACCAGCCCCAAGAGCTCTTGCATATTTGGCAATTTTATCCATTCCCAGTTGGTTGGCAATTTTATAGAAAAATACATTACAAGAACGCTCTAAAGCAGTATAAATATCCACTTTGCCATGACCATATCTTAAATGACAATGATAAGTCTTTCTCCCCAACCTAAACTTACCATTACAATTGTGCGTCGTCTTGTCCGTAATGACTCCTTCGTTTAAGGCTGCAAGTGCTACCACTGCTTTAAAAGTTGAGCCCGGGGGATTATGATCTTGAATTACTTTATTTCTTAATGGTTTAAAAGGATCATTCATCAAACTTTTCCAAAGCTTGCTTGAAATTCCAGTGGTAAAATTATTGGGATCAAAACTAGGAGCATTCACCCAAGCTAAAACTTCACCATTGTTAGGATCTAAAGCTACGGCAGCTCCAATCTTATCGTTGAGGTTGAAAGCTTGATAGGCAGCCTCTTGAATATCAGCATCAATGGTCAGGCCTAAATGCTTGCCCGCCTTGGCCTCAATTTTTTCTTTGAAAGCACTAAAAAGCCCTGAAGTATTGAGGCGAGTTTCACGTCCAAATGCGTCCACTTGGATAAACTTTAAACCATCTTCTCCTCGCAAATTTTCATCGTAATTTAATTCCAGTCCCGTCTTACCAATGATATCCCCTTGATGAAATTTTTCACTTCGAGATCTCTCTTTATTGAGTACTGGCAATTCTCTTTCTGAAATCTCACCAACATAACCCAAAAACTGTGCTCCATTTTCATGGAAAGGATAGGTTCTTTTGATAAACATATTGATATCTAATCCAGGATGATCCAGTTGCAAGCGAGACAACCTTGTTACTTCATCTCTAGATAAGTTCTCTTTGATTCGCACCGGGCGATATTTACCATTTTGACGAGCTTCTTTTTTTACTTTTTTTACAATTCTTGCGGCTTGGAGATTTAAAATAGGAGCAATAGCCTTCGCCGTATCTTCTAATTTGGCAGCATATTGAGGTGTAATGATCGCTTCGAAGCCCGCTTGGTTGTCCACCAAAATTCGACCTTCTCGGTCTAAAATTCTCCCCCTTGGAGCATAGATGGTAGATTTTTTAACAAGGTTTCTTTCTGATATATAACGGTGTTCATTTCCTTCATAAATTTGTAAATACCATAAACGAGCACCTAATATAGCAAAGGTAATAGCAACACTTGCATACAGTAAAGTATAACTACTAGAATATTCTTTAACTTCCTCTTCAGGAGTTTGAAGCTGATAACTCAAATTGCCTCCTCTACGTCACTGGTGTCAAATCCTCGAGTGGCCGCCTCTACACGAACAAAAATCCAATAAAATAAAGGCGCAAATAGTGCTGTACTCAATAATTGTAAAAGCCAAAATCCCCATTGAATACTAGCATAGCCACTAGCATCGTCTTCAATCATCCAACTGAAAAGATAATAGCAAAAGTGAAACAAAATTACTGAGATTCCTGACATCAGTGTAAAATAAGATGAGCCTGGCCAAAAAACTCTTTTCTTCACCTGATTCACCAATACATAGATGCAGGCTAAGCAAAAAAACAAAATCTCAATAGGCACGATACTGTAGGAAGAGTAGAGAGCCACAGAAAAAATTAAAAAGGCAGCGCCAGTTTTTAAATCATGAAATAACGCAAAAAACAAAAGACTATACATCAAAAAATGTGGGGATGGAATTGAACCTGCTATGCTTGGCCAAAGAGAAGATTGCAAACCCAACAAAAGAAGGTTCACGACGAAATAAATGATTAGATTTAGGCTTTCGTTTTTTGTTTCATCAGTCACGGAGCCTACCTTCCAAGATCCAGGGAGCTTAACTCTTCTGTTTTCTTCTCTTCAGGTGGACCAGCAAGAACTTGCTTTACAACAAAGACTTCTTCTAGCTGGCTAGTGTCAACCACCGGTCTAAGTAAAACCTCTTGAGTAATTCCTGATGACTCTTTTTGAACTCCATCCACGCGAGCAATTGGAAACCCCTCTGGAAAAATATTATCTAAGCCCGAACTAACAACTAAATCCCCGATTTCAACTTCATCGGTTCTTTGCAAATAAACAAGCTCTGCGTGTGTGGGATTTAAGCCCTTAACAATTCCTCTTGCTCGGGAGCGCTGTACTCGAGCATCTACTACTGCATAGCGATCGGTAACCAAAAGCACAACACTACTTCCCAAACTGGAAGACAAAACATAACCAACCACACCATTTGGATGCACTACAGCTTGGCCTTTTTTGATTCCTTGCGCACTTCCAACTGAAATTCGAATCACAGACCTTTCTGCGAAAATGTCTTGCCCTATCACTTGCGCTGGCACCAACACCAAATGTTTCACATCTTGAAATTTCAACATCTCTCGATATCTTTGGTTTTCGAGATTTAAATCATCAAAATTTAACATCTTTGCTTTCAGCTGAGAGTTCTCTTCTTTTAATTTCTTAATCTGTTGATTAATATCAACTAAATTCAAGTAAGTTCTGGTGGTATTTTGAATACCACCAACAAAACCCATATATGCTTCTTGTACGAATCCTGCCACCATGCTAAAGGGTCGCAAAACCCATGGGTTTTCTCCTGGTTTTTGTAAATTAAGTGAAAACACTGGTAAACTCAAAATAGCTAATAAGACCAAAATAATTTTTAAGTTAATTCGATTGCGATTCATTAGATGCCCTTACTTCCCTTCCTTAGCAATATAGCACACAAATACAGCATTAGATGATTGCCTAAGGTCTCAAAAATTATAGTATTTTTGAAATTCCTTAGGCAAGACATTGGACCAAATGACTAGCTGCAGCCTGTTTGCGCTATATCTATACAATCCACCAAAAGTCCTTGGCAAAGACATAGATCCAATAGCAAAATTGAGCACTAAACAACTGGGATTACGGGAGTGAATGAATGTTTGATATTTTAAAATACCCAAATCGTCGCAAGACCATTACTGCTTACATTATTTTTGGTGCAATCTGTTTGGTATTTGTATTCATGGGAATGGATTACGGTGGAAACCCTACTGGTGGTCACGCTGCTATCGTAAATGATAAAATCATTTCACCAAGAGAGCTTGAAACTGCTTACAATCAGCTTTCTAGAGTCTATGGTAATATGTTTGGGGGAAACAACCCTATGGGTGGCGAAAGCTTCTTAAGACAAATGGCTTTAAACCAGCTAGTGAATCAAACTTTAATTACAGAATATTCAAGTCAGTTAGGAGTTGAAGTTAGTCCAGCAGAATTGCAAAACTTCATTATCAACATCCCCGCCTTTCAAGCAGATGGTAGATTCAGAAAAGACTATTATCAAAATTTTATTAAAAATCAGAACACTTCTATGTATAACTTTGAAAAACAATTAAGCAGAGAGCTAGCTTACCAGAAAGTACAAGACATTTTCCGACTAGCTAGTATTCCTAGCAAAATTGAACTAGAAAGAGAAAAAGAACTTCTTACGAATGTGCGTGAGGCAAAAGTTCTAAAATGGTCTGAAAATAGCTTTTCAAAACTAGGTAAAAATGCTGACAAAGAAATTTCTAAATGGCTAGCCAAAAATAAGGACAAAATCAAAGAGGAATACGAAAAAAATCCTGATGACTACAAAACGGATGAGCAAGTAAAAGCGAGGCATATTCTGCTAAAGACAGAGGATAAATCTGCTAGCGAAAAACAAGCTCTTCTAAAAGAAATGCAGGAAATCAAAAAGACTCTAACTCCTGAAAACTTCGCAGAAGTAGCTAAAGAAAAGTCTGAGGACCCAGGAAGCGCCAGAAATGGTGGTGATTTAGGCTACTTCGGTAAAGGACAAATGGTTCCAGCTTTTGAAAAAGTGGCCTTCGCCAATGGTGTGGGACAAATCTCCGATATCGTAGAAAGTGATTTTGGTTACCACATCATTTTAGTGGAGGACAAAAAACCAGCTGGTATGCAAGAATTAAGCGCTGTTGAAAGAGAAATCGCTGAAAAACTTATGGTAGAGTCACAGGTGAATGATTTCGAAAAACAACTTAAAGGTGCTAAAAACTTTAAAGCCATCGAAAGACTAGCTAAAAAATATGATCTAAAAATGGAAGAAACTGGTGAAATCAATGCTAGCACGGAATACGTAAAAGGCGTTGGTAGATCCACAGAGGTTTTAGATCAAGTATTTTCCATGAAGCAAGGTGAAATCAGTGATGTCATTGAATCTGCTGGAGAAAAGTATCTTGTATATATTTCTAAAACAGACAAAAAAGAAAATCCATCCACTCAAGAGTCCTTGTCACAAAGAATCCAAGCCAAATACTCTCAAAAATTAATGGCAGATTGGACAAAAGAAGTTGAAAAAGACGCTACTATCGTTCGCAACGAAGCCTATTTAAACCGATAAAAAAATGAAAAGCCTAGGTAGAATTACCTAGGCTTTTTTATTTTTTAATCACATTATTTAGACTAGATCCATCGCCATCCCACTAAGTGTTTACTACTGACACACGATTCAGCCTAGAGAAATAAGAAAAAGTCCTAGCTCAGCTTAGTTGTTCTAGAAGCCTTAAGCCGAATTAAAATACCAAGTAAAAATGGCAACAAAAATAGAACAAGTGTCGAACCCATGCCCATTGAGCTCGCCCCCTTTATTAGCCCACAGCCTAAAAAGTAATCCCCTTCAAACTCACTCTTTGGATACAAATAGGTATATCCACGAATGTCATCCAAAGCTAGGCTAACATCAGCCAAGCTACTGAAAGAATAGTACATCAAAGCGGTGGGGTCTGAGCTATGCCCTAAATTTAACATATGCCCAATTTCATGAGCCAGAATATATTTAATAGTAGTACTTCCATAGTTACCAATGTCTCCTGAACCGCCACTAGAATTAATCCTTACATAGCCATAAGAGGCTCCAGAGGAATAGTCATATAAACCTGAGCCAACAGTGGTATCCGTACTTGAAAAACTGGAATCACAGCCAATTACAGCCACATTGGGGTAAGAAAAAGACTGAGCATTGGCAATTGTATAACTAGAGGTTTCCAAGGCACTTAATTTTAACTTTGCCGTAGAAACCACATTCCATACCTCTAATGCAGCGGGGATATAAGTCATAAGGTCCACAGGACAGCCAGTATTGTTCACTTGAATAGTAAGTTCGTCTGCACTCCAAGCAGGGTCACTACTTAAGAGAGTAAAGGCAGAAAGCTTGCTTGAACCAAATATAACAATTAAAAAAATAAAACCAATCTGCTTTCTCATTAAAACCCCATTTGATCTAAGCCGAAAAGAAATTCCACCAAGAAACTAAAACTCCTTTTATCTCCTAATGGATTATCCAACTGAACGGAAGTATCCATACGCCATTTATCAAAATCACTAATAAAACCAAACTCAAGATAGAAGTATTGAGCTGTACTAGTATCACTTGGTCTTTGAAATGTGGAATAGCCAGATCCGTTATTTAGAACAACACTCCCACCATTGCCTTTTAAAATTTCATAACTTAAGCCTACTCCATAAAACAAAGAATAAAATTGAGACTCAAAAGCCAAGAGAGATGCACTTAATTGCAGTTGGTAATAGTTTATAGAATCATCTTCATCAGTCGCCTCTGGTAGTAGTCCAAGAAGACTAAACTTCCAAAAGAAATCCTGATCAAAAGCATTGCCATAGGACTTATAAGAAATAGGATACAGAAGCTCAACAAAGCTTCCTTTTGCAGAGCTAGAGGAATTAGACAACTCTCCTACATAGGGTGACAGAAAGCCCATTCCCAAAACTGAATTTCTTTTCACCGCAAAAGCCTTCATTGTGAAAACAAAGCACACTAAAAAAAGTAAGAAAAATTTCTTCATGTATATAGGATGGGTGTAAACAGAGTTTTTGTTTAGGTTTTAAGGACGCTTTAATGAATAAGCTAGACCAAGGCTTAGCGGATATTGGTTGTAAATTAGCTTCGATGATTAATGAGCTTCTTTTCTTAGACCAAAAAAATCCGCTTAAGCATTGTCGACAAATAAGCCTAAGCAGCAAAATTTAAAATGGATGAGTAAATTTCGGCGAATAAAACTTTGCTTTAAAATACCTAGCTCGTAGACTTCGAATATTTTTCTAACTGGCCCAATTCACTGCGAATGTATAACTATAAATCCTAGGTTTTTCTCTGAACTTCAATCTTTTAAATTTTTGCTTTCTCATAAATTGTATATTCGCTGAATCAACTGAATGGCTTAAACAGTTTGTACCAATAATTAAAGAGACCATAGTTTTCCTATCAGCATAGTAAACTTAGTCGGAAGCCTTTATTTACAAAAGTAGCGAACTTAAAAACACACTTTACTGCACAAGCCAAAGACAAAAAAAGCCAAGCAACAATGCCTGGCTTTTTAACTTTTATTTTTAAACTAAGAAAGACTTAGTTTACAGACTTACAGATTTCAGCGAAACCTTGTGGATCGTTCACAGCCATATCAGCCAATGTTTTACGATCTAACTCGATTCCAGCAGTGCTTAATGCACCAATCAAACGAGAGTAAGTAGTTCCATTCATACGAGCTGCTGCATTAATACGAACAGTCCATAGTCTACGGAATTCTCTCTTTTTTACTTTACGGTCACGGTATGCAAACACACCTGCACGATCAGTACGCTCAGAAGCGATTTTGATTGTACGACTTCCAGCAGAGTAGTAACCACTAGCTCTTTCTAAAATCTTTTTTCTTCTACGTCTTGTTTTAAATCCGCCTTTTGCTCTAGCCACAATTTACCTCCTGAACTAAATTACCAAACAACGTGAGATTCGTTTCATGTCACAGCTTTGAACATATTCAGTGTCCTGAAGATGTAGCTTTCTTTTGCGGTTCTTCTTAGTCAGAATGTGACGACGGTTTGCTTTCTTTCTCTTTACTTTTCCAGAGCTCAAAACCTTAAGACGTTTCGCAGCACCAGAATGAGTCTTCATTTTAGGCATAATTCATCCTTTCCACTACAGAGGCGTTAACACACAATGTGCTAAACTTCCTTAGGCCTTCCATACGGAAGGGCCAAACTAGCCAAATCAGCTCAATTTTACAAGTATTTTCGTTAGTTTGAGCGATTAATTTATTGATTTTTATCTTAAAAAAAATGTCAGAACTATAAAAAATTATACTTTCCGGCATAAATAAATAAATCTGGTCAGCACAGTCTTGGCGTAGTAATAAAATAATTACAATTTCATTCATCTGGGGGGATAAGAATGAAGTCGCTTGTTTTAATTTTTAGCCTGCTTTTTAGTCAAAATATTTTCTCTGCAAACAAAGACATTAACCATCCAGATTATGCCAAAAGTGGATGGGAGCTATGTGATTACCTAGATCTAGAACATGGCTTTAACCCTATGACCTTATTTTGTGCAATTAAATCAGATTCAAAACGTCCCTTCTGCACAGAACTGGAGGCAAGCTTTTGCCACAAAGTAATTTCAGAGGGAAAAATAGAAATTGGTTTATGTTTTGAACTAATCATTGGAAACCAAGACAAAAGTGACAATCAATTAAACTATTGCTCCCAACTTAAAACACAGCAGCAGATATACAATTGCATGACCAACTAACTAGAACATTCGATGTCAGTTCAATTTTATTTTGAAGCTAGTAATTTAACGAAAATTTCATGAAAGCAATTTCTATAGTCTTAGCCAATTTTTCTACATAACTAAGTAAGATAGTCTATATAAGTCATAAAAACTAATACCTTTAATTACGAATGAAAAAAACTTGGGTCTTTGAATTTACTGAATCAAAAAATAAAGCCCGTCAAATCAGATCCGCACAAACCAGTTATTCCTAGAGTATTTCATATAAACGGGCCCCTTTAATTGAGGATAGATATAGCTTAAGCCTTTGATTTAGCT
>JAYZXX010000010.1:0-3438 GCA_036140815.1 Bdellovibrionota bacterium
AGGAGAGAAAAAATGGCAAATCTACGCCCTATTTTAGAAGAACTTAAAAGCTTGAAACAAAACATTAATTCAGACGCCATCAGAGATTTGGTTTTAAGCAACTTCAACGAAAACCGAGAAAAAATTGAAGCTAAAATCAAAACTTTGGCTGAAACAACAAAAAACAATCCTGTTGTTAGTGAGTACGTTGATCAAATCCTTCGTGCTGAGCTTACTAATCAAGCGGTTTCAGAGCTTCAAACACGTTTTCCAGATCACGACATTGTTAAAAAGATCGTAGATTTTAGAACTTCAATGATTAAGCCTGAAGAAGTTAGCTCAGAAGAAACTGAAACAGAACCAGTTGAAGCAAAAGCGGAAGCTACAACGGAAACTAAGGCAACTGAAACAAAAAATGCAGCAGCCGCTACAGAAGTTAGTCCGAAAGATGCCGCCAGTGAAGAAGCTGCAACAGAGACCGAAAAAAAAGAATTAAATGATGACGATTTTGGTGGCTTAAGCTCTTAAGAGCAAGTTCATATCATCAAGCAAAGAAGTGAAGCTTTATAGGCTTCACTTTTTTATGCTTTAAATAAATTTACTTGGACAACTCCTTGAACTACCTTAAAACCAGCCCATTTAATTACAGGTAAAATTAGCTTAAGTCTTTGATTTACATGAACAAAAAGCTAATCCTCGAAACAAGATTGGGAAAACAAGTAATCCCTAGACAATTTTGTATATTGGCAAGCTTCATCCGCATGTAAATCGACCAATTTAAACTTCCTTCAAGTAAGAACTTTAGATCAAACAAAAATCAAAGATCCTGATTGCCGCAAACTTAAAAAAACTTTATCTTAGTCGCATGAAACAGAAAAAAGATTTAATTGAACTAAGAAACGCAAAGACGAAAGACATCCCCAAAATTGAGGCCCTCGTTAAGAAGGTTTATCCCAATATCCCACCCTATACGAAAGAGATGATCCGTGCTCAAATCTCTAACTATCCTGACGGATGCTTTGTTGTATTTTTAGGTGAACAGCTGGTAGCTTATTCTGCGAGTCTTTTAATGACCGAAGACAGAGCGCTTAAAGAACATACTTGGGAACAAATGACAGCCAACGGATATGGCCTGACCCATAAAAGTGATGGCGAATACCTTTACGGTTATGAAACTTGTGTTGATCCTGAAATTCGTGGAAAAAGAATTGGACAGAGAATTTATAATGCCAGAAAAGCCCTCGTTAAGTTTGAAAAGTTGAAGGGAATTATTTTTGGTGGACGCATTCCTGGCTTTGCTAAAAAACGTAAAAAAGTTAAAGATGTTCATGATTATATTGATCAAGTTAAAAACAAGCACATCAAAGACTCAACTTTAGGTTTTCATCTTAGAAATGAATTTGAGGTAATTGGTGTTTTACCAGGCTACTTGCCTAGCGATCACGAGTCTATGGGTTTTGCCGTTCATCTGTGTTGGAACAATCCTGAATGGACAGCGATTGTTGCCGAAGAAAACACTGCTCTGCGCCCTAACAAAGTTCGAGTTGTAACGGTCCAATATAAACAAAGAGCCCTTGAAAGTTTCGAAGAGTTTGCAAAGATCGTTGAGTATTATGTCGACGTTGCTGGTGATTACCGAGCTGACTTTCTTCTTTTTCCAGAGCTTTTCACTATGCAGCTTTTGAGTATCGAAAATGAAGAGGTTGCACCAGATATTGCTATCGAACATATGACCAAATACACCGAAGATATCAAAAAGCTATTTAGTGATTTATCGGTAAAATATAATGTAAATATCATCGCCGGTTCCCATCCAACCAAGGTAAAAGATTCTGTAAGAAATATTTCATACGTTTGCCTTCGTAATGGTGAGATCCATGAACAAGCAAAAATCCATCCTACACCGGATGAAAAATATTGGTGGAAAATTGAAGGTGGAGATGAAGTAAACGTAATCGACACCGATTGTGGTCCAATTGGAGTATTGATTTGTTATGATTCTGAGTTTCCTGAATTAACTAGGCATCTAGTAAATCAAGGAATCCACTTCCTTTTTGTCCCATTTTTAACGGATAACCGCCAAGGATATTGTCGAGTAAAGTATTGCTGCCAAGCTCGCGCCATTGAAAATCAAATTTACGTTGCTATGGCTGGAAATGTGGGTAATTTACCTCGAGTAAAAAATGTAGACATTCAATATTCACAAAGTTGTATTTTGACCCCTTGTGATTTTTCATTCCCTAAAGATGGGATCGCTGCTGAAAGCACTCCCAATGTAGAAACAGTGGCTATTGCAGACCTACGGGTAGACACTCTTCTAGAAGCCCGAGCCAGCGGAGCGGTAAGAAACTTACAAGATAGACGCCATGATTTGTATTCCGTAAAGTGGCATAAGAAATGATTAAGTCATTTTACTGCTAGAGCAGTTTTTAATCAATTCTATTTAAGCCTCATCTTTTTTGAAGATGAGGCTTTTTTATTTCTCTCAAGTCGCTTAGCGCATATCAGTGCCAAGCCTTTAATTTTTAATAGATTTAATTACTCGCCTTGCATTAAGCGGTTTGCAACCTTCACAGCTGTTTTCATTTCTCGCTTTATGATCTCAGGTTCACCACTTAAGCCTTTTCCTGAACTTGCCAAGTGATCAATCCTAACTAAGGTTCTTTGTAAAAGTTCAGCTTCGTAAACACTTAGTTCTTTCTGCTCAACCCAATCAATAAAGGAATCGTAGGTCACATTATAGCCCAGATAACCACCAAATGAAGCAATTATTAAAGTAAAAACAAACTCTGAAAATCCAGTATTCGGTGAACCCTGGCTACCAGGACCGGCAGAATCTTTTAACTTAACACCTATCCACAGTGAAGCTCCCGCAACCGCAACAACAACTATAGATCCTAACACACCACCACCTAGCATAGTCATCGCGGATGGGTCAGGGCTAGACTCCAAGATTGAATTTGATGTAAATATAAAATTTGGTACCTGTCCCAAAAACTCACATCCAGCTTTTGAACAATACTCATAATTTCTAAAATCATCTTCCCAAGTCATTTTGAGATATTCCCCAGGAGCCTCTTTCAACTCTAGCTCATAAGTAACTATATTATGGGCTACCAAATTCAAACTAAAAAATACGGTGGTCATTAGCGCTATCATTCTCGAAAAAATTCGATTCCTAGACTTCATTACCTTCTCCTTTTATATCTTTATAAATTTCAATTATTAATCTTCATTAAATCTACCCCAAACCAAGAATGCCAAAATGATTATTACTTAGGGATTAATTTTCAATACTAATTTAAAAGTTAGTTCTATTTTATTTTCGATCTATCTTACACAATTTTATTATTGGCGATTTGATCCATTTACTTTTTATAAAGCTCGCTATTAAAAATTTAAATTTTTCCTCATTAAAAAATAGTTAAATGCAGTGATTGCATTTTTTAAATCCTGTTT
>JAYZXX010000011.1:0-14478 GCA_036140815.1 Bdellovibrionota bacterium
CAAACATCGTAATTACCTAAATCAAAAATTAGACCGACTCTACAAAGAAACAGGCTTACAGCTAGCGGTTTATATTACTCCTTCCCTTGAAGGGGAAGTTCTTGAACAATACAGTCTGGCTGTGGCCGAAACTTGGAAGCTAGGTAAAGCGGAAAGCGATCGCGGTTTACTGCTTTTGATCGCTGAACAAGAACGAAAAATTCGTATAGAAGTGGGACAAGGCTTAGAAGGTGAAATTCCTGATGCCATTGCCAAGAGCATTATCGATCGAATCATTACCCCAGCATTTAAGCAAAAAAAATACGCTGCTGGAATCGATCAAGCCCTAAGCTACATCATAGAAGGAGTGGAGCCTAACTTTAAAATGGGCAAAGTTCTCAGCTATAGAAATAAAAAACAAAAAGAAAAGTCCCTTTTCGGAATGATCTTTAACCTAATCTTCTGGGTTTTATTTATATTTGCATTCGCTAGAGGTAGAGGCTCTGGCCCATTGATGCTCGCTATGCTCCTTGGCGGAGGTGGTGGACGCGGAGGCCGCGGAGGCTTCGGCGGTGGTGGTTTTTCTGGTGGCGGTGGCGGAGGCTTCTCTGGCGGCGGTGCCTCAGGAGGTTGGTAATGAATGTACCTACTTGGATTGAAAATCAAATTTCGAAAGATGAAATTAAAAAGATCGAATCGAAAATTGCTAAAATTGAAGACGTAAGCTCCGCAGAAGTGATCCCAATGATCGTTAGAAGCTCTATTCCTTCTTATATTTTTCCATTTTTAGCTCTGGGAGTAGCAGGAATCGTCAGCTATCTACTACAAATATTCATCCCCTTGTTTGAGCTTTTACCAGACTCTGAGCATAGTTTAATCGCTTTTTGCTTTCCTGTATTAGCTTTGCTATTTTATTTTTTAACTGTAAAAAGCCCCTACTTCCTTCGTCTCATTACACCAAAGTCCTTAAGGACCTACTTTGCAATGATCCGAGCGGAAATCGAATTCCACCGTCAATGCATGTGGAAGACTAGATCCGGCACAGGCCTACTTGTCATGCTCAGTCTTGATGATCATCAAATGGTAATTTTATCTGATGAAAAAATGCATAAGGAGTTTGGCGAAGACTCCTGGGCTGAAATTTTAGGGCAATCACTTGCACAAATTAAAAATAAAAGTTTAGCTTCTGGGATTGAGCATTGTTTAGATAAAATTTTACCAAAACTGGAGCTGTCTTTTCCCGTTGAACCAGATGATATAAATGAGCTATCTGATAGCCTAGTGATTAAAGACTAAAAACTGAGTTATTCTTATAACAAAAAAGAAACCAGACACAGAATGTGACTGGTTTCTTTTGGACTTTAAAACTAGGACTTAATTCACAAGCTGATGAACTCGAACTCGATCGCCAACAAAAACTCCATCGCGAACTCTTTCAACAACGATGGCATCAGCCTCTGTACCGCGAACGTCAGTAATTTGAATCACCGCTGTTTTACCAGCTGAAGTTCCGCGGTATTTTGATTTACAAGGCTCCCCTTCCCATTGATGAAAAATATTTTCAACCACCAATTGGTCATCCTTTTTTAAACCATCAAAACTACCAGCCTGAATTGTAATCTTTGGTTCTGCTACTTTTATTACTACACTTTCCCAAGGCAAGTTCTCATTTGCATCAACTTGCTCTTTAATGGTAGCTAGCGCTTTTCTGGCCGCTTTTTGAGTTACCACAGAAAGCTCTGAGGTTTTAAAAAATTCAGGAGATAAAGTGATATTAGAAAAACTAAGGTCAATCTTAGTCGTTTGTGTTTTCGCTTCATGAGCCCCTGTGGCAATCCCTACCGGACCATAAGTTACAAAATCAGAACTATGATAGGCACCTAAATCCATAAAAAGCTTTGCCTTTTCCATCTTAAAGCTTCCGCCAATTCCAATACCACTATCCCCATTTGGACTATAACCAATGGAAATGGAGGTAGAATTTGAAAGCTCAAAACTGGATACATTTCCAGTCATTGTAATTTGTTTTCTATCTAAAATACATTGTGGAACCTCGTTCCCAAAGGCATCTGTTGGCGGAATCACTAAAGAGATTCCATCCGCATTCATTCCTAAATCTTCAATATCAAAACTAACAAGGTTTAAAAAATAGTCGCTGCTTCCAAGCTCAACGGCCATCATTGCGTTTAATGCAAAACCAAAATCAAAACTTCCTCCTGCTGGAGTAGTGAAGACTCGGCTATCTATATTTCTTAGCTCTACTCTACGTTTTAGGTTTCGCTCTGCCAATGCTGGCGCTGTCAAACCTAGTGTTAAAACTGTTACTAAGAGTTTTTTCATGACTCTCTCCCCTTGTTTGTCCCGTTTATTAAAGTCCCGTATTTATTATTTTTGCCGCAGCTTGAATCACACCAGCACCTTCCTCGGCTAGTTGAATTTTCGCACTACGAATCCCTTTTGTTTTATACTTTTTCGATGAAGCCATTGCTAATACAGCCCCTTCAATTTTTGCTTTCTCAGGAATAACCACTTTCTTTCCAGATTCGATAATCTTTTGAATTCCTTCTTTATAAGCTGAGCTTTCTACCGCTGGTACCCATGGAATTACAACCAAGTCTATATCCTTACGTTTTGCTACCCAATCCATGGCGCTGTAAACAGCCGAAGAGTGAGTTTGCCCATAGGGACCAAAAACCTTTACTGGCACAATTAAGAAGTCTTTGTTCGTTTCATTCACCAGTAATTTTGCCGCTGCCGTTCCAGAACCTTGGTCATCAGATGGTCGGTTGTCCCAAGAAATAAAATCGAAACCACTATTATCGACATATGGCTCTATGCCTTTTTCTCTTGGAAATACTCCTGATCCGATCAATGCTACTTTCGGAGCTATTGCTGCCGTCTTAATTTGGTTTTGCACTGCAAACTCTTGATCATACACATTTTCAAAACGCCACTGAGCATAGAAAGTCATTATTGCCATTACTAACTTTTCAAACCACGAATGTCTTTTCTCGGCACATTTACCAATATTACTAGCCACGTACTCAGGGGCAGTGCTTTGTTCAAGCTCGCCACTCATGGTCTTCAGTATCCCTGACTCTGTAGAACTAGCTGACATTATCTTCGTATTAAAATCTACCGCCTCATTTGCTAAAGCTTTTTGGATACCAATTCCTTGTCCCCAAGGACTGACATTTAGATCTTCTACAAAGCGCAGCTGCTCACCTAAACTTGGAGCATAAGGATTACTAATTAAATAATGCACTACTGAAACCGTTTCCATAGCCTCTGTAACTACATAGCGATTGCCATTGGCCGCTTCAAATACTTGTCCTTCTTCCATACCTTCAAAAACACCTGCCGGAACAATCCAACGCCCATCCCATAGTTGATCCAGTTTCGCTGTCCATATATAACTTGGAAGATCTGCAATCAATTGTTCTAAAATTTTAGGTAGGCTTTCTTCAATGGCGCCTCTCATTGTCTTGCGTCTTTGCGTTTCAAAGCCTAAATGAATTCCTGCATAGCTGGCACCAATGGAAAGATCTTTACCACTTGCTTTAAATTCATAATCATAAGTTTTGCGAAAAGCTTTAGAGGGAATATGAACATCAAATTCAATCCCTAACTTAACAGAGTATTTCTTTTGTCGAAAACTTACTCCAAAGCCAAAAATCTCAAAACTAAATCCCTCATCAGCATCCGCTCCAAAATTTCCTCTTTTATGAGCCCAACCTCTTGTTTTTAACTGTCCATCAAAAAAGTCAAGATTACTACATTGCTTCACCTCAGAAAATTGAGCTGCCGTAAAATCATTGTCTTTAGAAACATTATCAATCCCCATATTATAAGGATTTAGGCGATCAGGGCTAAAGCCATATACCACCCGATTACTTCGCTTTCCTGAAGCATACAAAAGAGTATGTACTTTTGGTCTTACAATGATTTGCGCTGAATTGTCCGCCATATCATTTTGCGCTTGTTTTGAATCAATATAGGTCAGCTTTCGACTCGGAAGCCTTTGCGCCAATTCTTTCATTTCTGAATCATTAACAAAACTAGAAAGACCAATTCCTACGTAGCTAGATCTTGGTAATTCCACACGGAAAGAGCCATTTTCATATAAGGTTTGATTCAATAGATGGGTGATCTCCATACCATGACGCAATTTAAATCCATCTGGAAAATGAATCCAACGATCTTCGGTCGCTTCGACTTGAATACTTACTAAAGGATCTGCTTTGATTTGCAAACCAAAAAGTATTACTAAAGATGTGAATAAGATTGATTTCAAATTTCTCTCCCAACTTAGACCCTTCAAAGGTCTCGAAACTTTAGTCGGGATATCTGGAACAAAGGCTTAAGACTATTTCCAACAAGATCTGTATTCTAGACTTTAGTAAAGATCGCCGAAACCCACTGTTAGAGCCACTTTCCGATGATTCCCAGCTTTTATCGTAAAACTGAAAAAGGCTTTAACAAATTGTCATTTGAAATTAGAAAAATATTTTAATCAGGAAAAATAAAAATCAATCATAAAGTGTCGAAGTCTTTTTTTGAAACAGGACCCTCACCAGCTTATCTACTTTTTAAAAATATTTTTTATACGAACTAAAAACATTGATTTAATTTAGCGATACAACTACCGCTAAGGGGTGAAAAATTCTGCTTCTTCAAAAATAATTCTTTATCCCACAACTATTTAAAATAACTTTTTGCCTGACCACGAAATTTTTCAATTTTATAGATAGACCTGAAACCAAGACCATTGAGAAATAAATAATCTTGCCGCTTTCTCTCAATGGAAATTTACAGCCATCTATTCATTGCCTCTCGCCATTTTCTTTTCAATGTTTCTGTAAAAACCATCAAACTTTTGAATAGATGAACATTAGCTGAGAATATTTTCAGTTAGATTGTATTTGAGAATAGAAATCATTTCTAGACCCGAATTTGCTGAATTCTGGGATAAGCTAGAAGAAGCTTTACTGAGGGGGTAATAATGAAGCGAGTTCATTCTACAGCCAAATACTTACAAACTGAATTAAGCCTTAATCGCCTAAAGAACTTAATTAACCAAGGAAAAATTCAAAGTATCAAAGACCTTTGCAAATACGGATTTTGCCCCGGAGTCTTAGTTATCGAAAATTCTCAAGAACTAAAAAAAGCATCTTAAAAAAACAAATAACTCTACCAAAGGGTGGCTGCCACCCTTTCGACAAGCCCACCAAAACAAAAGCATTTTTCTTTAAATTTCAAAAAAACCTTAAATCAACCGCCCTATAATGGCATTTTGGGGAAACACCTGAAAAAGCTTCATGACTTTTTTCCACCACCATGGAGTATCTTCCATTTTTTTGACATTTCGCAGCAAGTGACTATAATAGCTCATGTTAGGAGAACTTCTCCTAGTCCCCAACGGAGGTTAAATTGAGAAATATTTTAATTCTTCTGATCAGCTCCATCATTAGCCTAAATATTTGGGCTGCAAAACCTGAGCAAATCACCATCGGTTTTATCCCAGCTGGTCCAACCAACGAGTTTAAAGCCAAAGGCCTTGAATTTGCTGAATTGGTTCAAAAAGAACTAGGGATTCCAGTAAAGGTTTTTATCCCCAAAAATTATGAATCAATGGTTCAAGCCATGAAGGATAAAAAAGTTGATTTCGCTTTCTTTACTGCAATGACTTTTGTGCATGCTGAAAAAGAAGCAAATGCCAAAGTTCTACTCCGCAAGGTATGGGAAGGACGTGACTACTATTTTTCATCACTTGTAGTTCCTGCAACTAGTGAAATCAAAAGTTTGCAAGACATCAAAGGAAAAAGTATCGCCTATGTAGATAAGGACTCTACTTCTGGATTTCTTTACCCAAGCGTAGCTTTAAAAGACCAGGGTTTGGATCCTAAATCTAGCTTTTCTAGTGTTATCTTTAGTGGAAACCACAAAAAAACAGTCTTGGATTTAGAAGATGGAAAGGCTGAAGTTGCAGCGATGTTCGCTTCTGATAAAGAAGGTAAAACCGGAGCCTGGACACATCTGTTTGATAAAGGCAAAAAAATGCGAGCCATCTGGGTGTCTAAGCCTATTCCAAGTGATCCTTTTTGTGTGAGAAATGATTTCTACGAAAAGTATCCCAATTTAGCTCATGACTTTATGTTCTTCTTAAAGGACATTTCCTCTGGAAAGTCTTCAAAGCATGCCCTTAAAAAATTATTGGATGTAGATAAAGTGAAACTCGCTACCAGTAAACAATATGATCCTGTTCGTGAGATGGTTAAGAAATTAAACATCAAATTATAATCGAATTGAAATTTAAAAAATAAAAAAGGCTTCTATTAGAGAAGCCTTTTTTGTTCTATATTTTAAAAGAATTTACTCCACTGTAAAATTAAGTTCAGAATCTTTCATCTCAATTTTCAAAGTAGAATGTTCCTGCAGGTCTCTAGAAATGATCATCTTAGCTACCTGGTTTTGAATGTTCTTTTGAATAACTCGCTTTAATGGCCTCGCTCCATAAACTGGATCAAAACCAATTTTCGCAAGATAAGACTTCACTTCATCGCTTAAAACTAAGCTGATCTGCTTTTTCTGTAGCCTTGCACGTAAGTCCTCTAAGTGAACATCAACGATTCCTTTTAGATTTTCTTGATCTAGTGGATTAAAATCCACCACTTCATCCAATCGATTCAAGAACTCTGGGCGAAAATGTGCTTTGAGAGCTTCGCGTACCTCGACTTTTTTCTCTTCTTCTGATTTCGTCTCATCAATAATTGCACTAGAGCCTACGTTGGAAGTCATAATCACAACCGTATTTTTAAAATCTACAGTTCGACCTTGACCATCTGTCAATCGACCATCATCTAATACCTGCAAAAGAATATTAAAAACATCGGGATGTGCTTTTTCTACTTCATCCAATAGGACTACCGAATAAGGTCTGCGACGAACTCTTTCGGTCAATTGACCGCCTTCATCATAACCAACGTATCCTGGAGGAGCTCCTACCAATCGACTTACCGCGTGTTTTTCCATGTATTCCGACATATCGATGCGAATTACCGCTTCTTCTGTATCGAATAAAAACTCTGCCAAAGCTTTGGCTGTTTCCGTTTTACCCACACCGGTTGGGCCCAAAAACAAAAAACTTCCAATTGGTTGTTGTGGATCACCAATTTCTGCGCGCCCTCTACGAACGGCGTCAGCAACCACTTGCAAGGCATGATCTTGACCAACCACCCTTTCTGCAAGAAACTTTTCCATATTCAACAAACGCTCTACTTCAGATTGAAGCATTTTATTTACCGGAATTCCCGTCCATTTTGATACTATGCTAGCAATCTCTTCGGAGTTCACCTCTTCACGAAGCATACTCTCGGCTTCTCCGCGTTGTTCCACTTGCTCTTGGGCCTGATTTAATTTTTTCTCGACCACAGGTAGTTTGGAATATTTAATTTCCGCAGCGAGTTCTAGTTTTCCTTCACGCTCAGCTTTTTCCATTTCATAACGGAGATCTTCAAGCTCTTGCTTGGTTCGGTTGACCAAATCAATACCACCGCGCTCTGTTTCCCAACGACTCACCAACTGGTCTCTTTCACTCGTCAAAGTGGAAAGTTCTTCGTTCACATTTTCCAATCTAGTTTTTGAAGGAGAGTCTTTCTCTTTTTTAAGTGCTTCTTTTTCAATTTGTAGTTGAGTGATCTTTCTTTCTAATTGATCAATCACTACAGGACGAGAACTAATCTCCATCTTTACTTTACTGGCTGCTTCGTCCACTAAATCAATGGCTTTATCTGGCAAGAAACGAGAAGTGATGTAGCGACTCGATAACTCTGCCGCTGCGACCAATGCCGCATCCGTGATTCTTACTCCGTGATGAATTTCATACTTTTCTTTGATCCCTCTCAATATGGAAATGGTATCCTCAACACTTGGTTCATTCACTTGTACTGTTTGAAAACGTCTTTCCAAAGCTTTGTCTTTTTCAATGTACTTGCGATATTCATCTAGAGTGGTTGCTCCAATACAGCGAAGCTCACCACGAGCAAGGGCTGGTTTTAATAATTGCCCGGCATCCATTGCTCCTTCTGTTTTTCCGGCACCCACCAAAGTATGAAGTTCATCAATAAATAAAATAATCTCACCGTCAGCAGATACAACTTCGTGTATCACTGCCTTTAAACGTTCCTCGAATTGCCCGTGAAATTTAGCACCAGCAACTAAAGATCCCAAATCAAGGGTAATGATTTTTTTATCTTTTAAAGTATCCGGCACATCCCCTTGAACAATTCTCAAGGCAAGGCCTTCAGCGATGGCTGTTTTACCAACTCCCGGTTCACCGATGAGAACAGGATTGTTTTTGGTACGACGGGATAGAACCTGTACCACGCGACGAATCTCTTCATCACGACCAATTACAGGATCTAACTTACCTGCCTCTGCTAGTTCAGTTAGATCTCTCCCATATTTACTCAAGGCTTCATATGCCTCTTCAGGATTTGCAGAATGAACGCCCCGACCATTTCTAATCTTCTCTACGGCAGCTTCAAACTTTGCTTTATCTAACTTGTGTTTAGCAAAAAGCTCTTTCATTGCCTGACTTACGCCAGAAAAACCAGCCAAAATAAAATGCTCCACCGAGATGAAACTATCCTTCATTCGGTGTGCTTCTTTTTCAGCTTCTGTTAATAGTTTTGCTAAATGTGGACTCAAACCCACTTGGGCATTAGATCCAGTTACTTCTGGACGTGACTCGATTTTACGAAGAAGGTCATTCTTCATAGAACGAAAATCAGCCCCAGCATCAATAATGGTCTGCCCTAAAAAACTGTCTTTTTGATTTAATAGCTCATAATAAAAGTGTTCAATTTCTACGTGAGGATGGCCTTTACTTTCTGCTAACTGGACCGCTGCCTGCAGTAGTTCTCGACTCTTTTGTGTGTATTTCTCGATATTCATTTTTTCACCTCATTTCAAGCACTTAGAATAGCTCACTACCTAAGTTCTACCTTTTTAATCTGGGTTCATTCTGAAAACTGTCAAGCCTGGTTTAGGGATTAATTTCTTGAGAATCTATAAAATTTAAAATGGCTTGAGCAACCCATTCTGGATCATCTTCGTGAATATGATGTCCAGCATCTGGATGAACCTTAATCTGCCACTTAGGAAAATGCTTATGAAACCGAAATTTATGACGAATCGGAGTCACTTTATCTTTCTCCCCCCAAAGCAAAAGAACCTTTGCAGAGACCTCTTTTAACTCCTGCCATGAGTTTTGATCTCTCATCAGTTGAGCCGAGTGCAAAAGGCATAGCATAGCATCTACATCTTGATGATAAGGCTCATAATAGTGATCGATTACTTCCTCAGTAATTTTAGATTTATCACTCATCACATTATTTAATTGCCTACGGATAAATTCGCGGTTTACTAGTCGAGTACCTATTCCTTTAGCGAGCCCCTGAAAGGTTGCCAGGTGAAAAAAGCGCAATCTCTTTAAAGCTATCGCCGGAGTCATTGCTATGACTAACGGAAACCTTTTGGGGTAGTATTTTGCCAAATACAAACTAATAGCCCCTCCCATAGAGCTTCCAACCAAAACTGGGTTTTCAATTTCTAAATGGTCTAAAAGTGCACGAATTACCTGGGTGTGATAACCTGCACTCAAATCAATTTTTGGGTCTTTACTGCTTTTTCCAAAACCCAGTAGATCCAGCTTTAAAATCGAATAGGAATCTTTAAAATATTCATCCATAAAACGAAAACTATAACTAGAGGCTCCAATTCCATGGATAAATACAATGCAGTTTGTAGCACTTTTATTTTTAATATATTCGTAATAAAGGTTTTGCCCTTCAAAATCGAAAAAATAGGATTCCTTGGTCTTTTCATTGAACTCTGGATAAATAGCACTATGGTCTAGCAGTTTGGCTCTTTTTGATAAGCGTCGCAGTATGAAAAAGGCGACAACTATCACTGAAATCAAAAAAGCATATATTAATAAAGACTGTATATCCTGACCAAACAAGATGGCACCTCACAATAGATCCATTGTATTCCTAAATTATTTTTTTGGCCAGGAGTGCAAATGGAAAAAACATGTTTCATGCTAAAACGTTTTTCCTCGACCTTTCGCTAAGCTAGGAAATTTTACTCCTACATTGGTCTAGAGGCTATCAAAGAATTAGGCAAAAGTTTCCATTTTCTAGACTAAAAGGCTGTTCAGAACTTCTCATAAAGGTCGAAGAGCATCATGTGAAAAGGGGAAAATGAATTCCTGTTTACACAAGGAGCTCTTGGATTGAGAGCAAAACTATTTTTAAAAGGCTCGGATGCCATCTAGCTATAAAGGAAAGCTAGAAACCTAAGGAGGGTGTTATGAAAATCAATGGAGGATAGAACTATGGGATTACGAATCTCGACAAACATTGCCGCAATTAATGGGCATAGAAACTTATCGAAAAGCCAAATGGTTATGAACAGAAGTTTGGCACAGTTATCAAGCGGTAACCGCATCAACAAAGCAGCTGATGATGCCGCCGGTCTAGCAATCTCTGAAACCATGCGTGGACACATCCGTGGTATGAGACAAGCAAACAGAAATGCCAATGATGGTTTATCTTTAGTGCAAACGGCTGAAGGTGGATTAAACGAAATCGGAAACATGATCATCCGTCTTCGTGAGTTAGGAATGCAAGCCGCTTCCGACACTGTTGGAGACCGAGAAAGATCTTTTATCAATAAAGAAGTTGTGCAGTTAAAAGACGAAATTCAAAGGATCGCCAAAACGACAAAATGGGGTGACACTTCCCTACTCGATGGCTCAACTCCTACTTACGAATTTCAAGTTGGATTATTTAATAACCCAGAACAAGATCGTATCGCTTTCGAAGCAGGAAAAAACTCTGCAACAATCGATGCTCTTGGCATAGCAGGAATTGATTTCAGTTCAAAAGATGGAGCGCAGACAGCTTTACAACAGCTAGATGAAGCGCAAGTTCGAGTGAACTCCAATCGTTCTAACTTGGGTGCCATCCAAAACAGACTTCAATCTACAATCAATAACTTGGGTGTAGCTGAAGAGAATATGAGTGCTGCAAACTCTCGAATTAGAGATACTGATGTAGCCGCTGCTTCTGCAGATTTAGCGAAGAACAATGTATTGTTACAAGCTGCCACTGCAACACTAGCACAGGCCTCTCAATCATCTCAATTGGCATTGCAATTATTAGGATAATAAATTTACGGGAGGGCTCCGCCCTTCCTAATTAAAAGTTTATGAGCAGTTTTGGATGGGCCAAAATTTGTTCAAGAAGAAATAATTTTTATGAGACGGAATTCATAATTGATCTTCACGGAAGGAAAAAAGCTATGAAGGAGAATTAAAATGGGTTTAAGAATTTCAACTAACGTTGCGTCGATCAATGGACAAAGAAACTTAATGAGCAGCCAAACAAAAATGGGTGAATCAATGGCTCAATTGTCCAGTGGATCAAGAATCAACAAATCTGCCGATGATGCTGCCGGTCTTGCCATTTCCGAGACTATGCGTGGACAAATCAGAGGTATGAGACAAGCAAACAGAAATGCTAACGACGGTATCAGCTTAGTGCAAACGGCTGAGGGTGGATTGAACGAAATCGGTAATATCATCGTTCGTCTTCGTGAGTTAGGCATGCAAGCTGCTTCTGACACTGTTGGTGAAAGAGAAAGATCTTTCATTGATAAAGAAGTACAACAACTAAAAAGCGAAGCAGATCGTATCGCGAAAACTACTAAATGGGGTGACACTACTCTTCTAGATGGTTCTACTCCTAACTATGAGTTTCAGGTTGGTCTATTTAACAACGAATCTGAAGACCGTATTGCTTTTACAGCAAGCGAAAACGTGGCAACAATCGATGCATTAGGTTTATCCGCTATCGATTATACGTCTAAGGAAGGTGCACAAACAGCTCTTACAACTTTGGATGAAGCACAAAACAGAGTGAACGATTCTCGTTCTAACTTAGGTGCTCTTCAAAACCGTTTGATCTCTACTGTGAACAACTTAGGTGTTGCTGAAGAGAACTTAAGTGCTGCTAACTCTCGTATCAGAGATACAGATGTGGCTGCTGCTTCTGCAGATCTTGCTAAGAACCAAGTTCTTTTACAAGCTTCTACAGCAACTCTTTCGCAAGCAAACGGAACTTCTCAATTGGCTTTACAACTTTTGGGATAATTTCAGAGAGTTTATATTAGTAAAACAAAGGGCTGGTCTTCGGACTGGCCTTTTTTTTATTTTGGAGTTTGTTTTCAACTCCTCGGTTTTGTTCTTCGAATGAGCCAAAACCGAGAAGTTCCCCAAAAACAAACAAATAAACACCAAAATACAAAACCGAATCCATAAAAAGAAGAGGTCTAGTTTCCCCCAATCCCAGTTGTCCCCACCTCCCCACTACGAAATAATAAATCATTCAAAACAAAAACAAATGGAGCAATCTATGAAAAAACTTATTTTACTTTTTGCAGCCCTTTTAGCTCTTTCTGGTTGTGCCTCAACGACCCCAGTTGCTGGTGCTTTGTATGCGGATGTTAAAGGTCCAGTTACTGCCACTCAAATCCGTCAAGGTAAGGTGGAAGGTAGAGCCTGTGCCACTTCATATCTTGGCATGGTTGCTTTAGGAGATGCTTCAGTTCAAACAGCCGCTCAGTCTGCTGGTATTACTAGAATCACTTCTGTGGATAGCCATACAAACAACATTCTTGGGATTATCACAGAATATTGCACGCTTGTTTATGGCCATGCAGGCAAAGGTGCTAAGAAAAAATCTGCTGAAATGTAAATTTAAATTAAAAATATTTCTTAGAGGCCAGTTCATCACTGGCCTTTTTTTGTGACCTAAAGGCACTCTTAACGAAAGTCTTATACTTCCTTTGACGCCACAAAAAACCAACTCAACTAAAGCCCCGTGAATCTCGACCAAACTCTTAAGACCATCGTCTAAAACCCGGTAAATACTACCTTTTTCTAACCTAAGGTCCTGTCAAGAAACCGCTATTCTCCCCGATTCATTACTTGTCGTTGGTACAACTGCGTGGGGCAGTCAAAAAAGCGGCACAAGGAAGGGCGAAACCTTTCTGGGTAACAATTATTAATGGGTTTTTATTAGGGAGGAAACAATGGGTTTAAGAATTTCAACAAACGTTGCTTCGATCAACGGTCAAAGAAATCTTATGAACAGTCAGTTGAAAATGAGCAATTCTATGTCTCAACTTTCAAGTGGATCAAGAATCAACAAATCTGCAGATGATGCTGCTGGTCTTGCTATTTCTGAAGTGATGAGAGGTCACATCAAAGGTATGAGACAAGCGACTCGCAATGCTAACGACGGTATCAGCTTAGTGCAAACGGCTGAAGGTGGTTTGAATGAAATCGGTAATATCGTTGTTCGTCTTCGTGAATTAGGCATGCAGGCTGCATCTGATACAGTTGGTGAAAGAGAAAGATCATTCATCAACAAAGAAGTACAACAATTAAAAAGTGAAGCAGATCGTATCGCGAAAACTACTAAATGGGGTGACACTACTCTTCTAGATGGTTCTACTCCTAATTATGAGTTTCAGGTTGGTCTTTTTAACAACGAATCTGAAGACCGTATCGCTTTCACTGCAAGTGAAAACGTTGCAACTATTGATGCCCTTGGTATCGCTGGTCTTGATTACGGATCAAAAGAAGGTGCACAAGAAGCACTAACTGTTTTGGACGAAGCACAAAACCGAGTAAATGACTCACGTTCTAACTTAGGTGCACTTCAAAACCGTTTAGTTTCTACAGTAAACAACTTAGGCGTTGCTGAAGAAAACTTAAGTGCTGCGAATTCTCGTATCAGAGATACAGATGTAGCTTCTGCAACAGCTGATCTTGCTAAGAACCGTGTTCTTTTACAAGCATCAACTGCTACATTAGCTCAAGCGAATGGTACTTCACAATTAGCATTACAACTTTTGGGATAAGTAAAATCCCTTCATAGCTGAAGCCCCTGATTTTTATCGGGGGCTTTTTTTATTGGCCCTACCGAAACTTAAAAAACCAATTAAATCAATACCAATCACAACCTGAAAGCATTACAAAAAAATCCGTACATACGCAAAAGGGTGGCAGCCACCTTTTCAACAAAAACATTAGTCAAAATCCGGGCAAACACAAAAAGGTGCAATCACCTTTTCAAAAACAAAAGTACCTTTGAGAGCACAGCGACTCAAACAGTCATCGGCGGCAAAGCCCCCCCATTCCCCCGCGCCAGCAAACAAAGAATATAACGACGAGATTTAGTCATGAAGAAATGAGAAAGAGGCCGTATGAAACAAAAGTGTTTTTCTCAGACCTTTTTGGACCAGTGTACGTTTTAACACAAGGGTTACATTTTATTCCTAACACATGGGTTACACTTGCTCATCTAATGGGCTACTTATTGGGCTAAATGACTTGTCTTTTTCGTCATAGCAGCCAATTTCATGATC
>JAYZXX010000012.1:0-4986 GCA_036140815.1 Bdellovibrionota bacterium
ACCCTTTCGAATTCTTTCGTCGTCATCCATTCTAAATTCTTCATTTAACCAACTACTCTTCTCCTCATCGTTCATATATAGGTATTTTTCGAAAATATGGCTGGACGTTACAATACCTGATTCTGCCTTAGCAAAGACTTCATTTACATTCGAATACGGCCATTCCTCCACTTTATTGCACAAGCCTGCCTTTACTGGATTTCTAAAAACATATTTTATGACATTTGCATAATAAAACTCATCGCCGATAAGTGAGCCTTTATAGCGCCCTCCATAAACATGGTTGATTCGGCCGGACAGTCCGTTTATTCGATTACTGGTTCTGGTTTGAAGAACTCGCATAATATAGCCAAGGTCAAAGTCAGGAGAACAACTTGCTACTAAGTGATAGTGATTCGACATTAACACGAATGCATGGACATTAAAGCTATAGGCTTGATTTAACTGAATAAATTCCTCTTTGAAAATTTCCCAAACTTCTCCAAGCTCTCCCTTAAACCACTCACGATTGTTGCTACGAGCGACGATGTGGTATGGGAATTCAGATGTATAAATTAATTTCTTTCTCGGCATAGCTACTTATGGTGCAGGAGCTGTACCAAGTTGAATTACGCGGCTGCTAGGGAAAAGTCGCGTGTCGCCTTTTAGTCGTTTAGCCTTTTAACTAGCACTTATTTCCTGGTTTATTGACTAGGTAGAAATACTTGATTTAATTAAAGGTAGAAGAGCTTTTCCACGCCTAGCATAATATAGATAGGAGCAATTTTGCTATGCCGCATTCAAATTAGCTATTTGCAGGAGTTTAATAATTATAATGAATCTTAATCGTACAAGTGGTAACCCCAGCTCCCTAATTTTGCCAGGAACAACTTTCTTTAAACAGTTAACTGTTAATAAAAATAGGAATTAAACTAAGTCAGCTAAGAAGGAGAATAATCTTCAAAATTTTAGGGTCTCAATGAAGCAACTAATATATGTCTTACTATTTTTATCCTATTGGAAGCTTTCGTACTCAAAAAGCTGGGACATTATTTCATTTGAAACTACTAAGGCCGTTTTAAAAAAAGAAGAAACTTATGTCAGCATAAGTTCCCGACCTAGATCAGATAAGCGCAATATCCCAACCGATACTATTAGCGAAAAACTTGAAGGTTTGATAGTGGAAAGGGATAAACTTTTAGCTAATCTGGGAATTAGAGTAACTGAAAGCTCTCCCTTAAAACACCAAAAAGACAATCTGCCTCGCAATAGAAAATTCTATAGATCTGGAGTCTACGAAGACTCATGGAATAAAAAAAATAGATTTATCGAATATCACATCTATTCGGCCACACGCTATACAACTATCTTAGCTACATCTTCGGTTGAAGAATCTAATCAACTAAAAATAGATACAAACGATGCTATAGAATGGGCAAGAAGGAAATATGACTTTTAAAGTGTGTAGATCTTTGATTGTTTATTTTATATTGCTCCTACTTGTTTTACCAAGTTTGGCGAAAACTGAAGGTGGACTATGCACAGGTGGTTGTAATGAAATAAAAAACATGTTTTCTATGTCACTCGAATCATCAAAAGAAAGCTCCTGTAAAATTTTGATGGAAACAGAAACATGTAAAAACCTTAGTCCAAGCAGTCTAAAGAAAAAATGTAGCTCGGAAAAGAAGGCAAACTCTGTCGCAATATATGAATCAGCAAAAGGCTGTCTATCTGGGTCTTGGACCTTCGCAAAAGATTTTTCTGATATGGCTGTATCAGCTCTAAACACTATTTTTAGTTTAAAAGGAATGGGTTCGTATTTAATGGACGCATATGACTTTGCTGAAAGTATTTGGAATTTTTTAGTATTAGATTTCACGAAAGCCAAAGACGAGAACCCAAATTTAACAAAAATCGATTATGCACAAGAAAAGA
Organism: Bdellovibrionota bacterium; assembly: GCA_036140815.1. GTDB lineage: Bacteria > Bdellovibrionota > Bdellovibrionia > Bdellovibrionales > UBA840 > UBA6502. Next base: position 1,915 of record JAYZXX010000012.1, read on the forward strand.
TTAAAAGTTATTTTTTAGAAGCCTATGAAGACACAACAAACAAAGTCAAAGAAATATCATGTATGAATGTTGAGGCGCAGTCAGAACTCATGTGTAGGTTTTACGGAGATTACATTTCGTCACTTATAGGTGGTAAAGCTGCAGAATCAGGTTTCAAATTTATGTCTGAAGATTTTTTGAAAGCAACTACGGCAAAATATAAAAAGGAGATTGAATCAAAAAAAGCTCCACCAGTAAAAAGTCTTCAAGTCTTAAAAACTGCTAACCTAAAACCTTTGGATAGATATAATTCTTTAAAAGAGAAGTTTCCAAACTTAAGCAGAGCGCAATTAAAAGCTATATTCAAAGCACACAAAGATGTACCCTGTGTAGTCTACGAATGCACTAGTGCTCAATTAAAAATGAAATCAAAAATAATGGCTGAAGCAGGAATTTCCAAAGAGGATCGAGCTAGTCTAATCCGTTCTGGCTACGCGGGGCATGGGGCAGAAACGCAAGTAAGCGATGTGGCAGGTTCATTCATTCACATTTTAGAAGATAATCCTACAGGGATTGAGGTATTAACTATTGGTGACTTTTTTGATAGTGCTGAGAATGTGAGCCCAGAGGTTTTAGATAAACTCGTAGATTTTTTAGAAAAAGAAGGGACTATTAAATTTGCTGAAACGGATAAGAATAGTTTTAAAATATCAAATTTTAGGAACTTGTTTTCAGCTCAAAGCCCCTTTCAGGAGGTCGTTGAAAACAATGTTGTTGCATTAGGTTCTGAAGCGCCCTTTGTGGTCATAGATCCACTATCAACAAAAAATCATCTGCTACAAACTATTGCCATCGACATTGATAATGATAGAATTGGTGTAGCAAGCGTTCAACAAGACTCCAAATATGAAGGGGAAAAGTTAATTGGTATTTCAGATCCTAATGCTGACGATGCTCCCGGGACCATGTCATACATTTTGAACCAAACCGAAGTTACAGACAGGTCAACGACGGATCCTATCGAGCACGACAAAATATCGTTTTTAGGTTACAGGGAAATTGATTTGAGGGAGCCAGCTGATAATTGGTTTTCCGGTGGCGATATAGAGAGCCAAACAAGAGGACTTCAAAAGGCACTCGACCGAGATGGTATAAAGCTTAGTAGAAATGAGAAAAAGGAACTTATCAGAACTTTGTTGCCAACTCTCAGAGAAAGTCGAATGAGATTTGGAAATGCTATTAAAATGGATGATGGATCAATTTTATGGGTGGAATTTGATAACAAAAGTTCTTCAGCTATTAGAGACAACGGGAAATACATTTCCAACGTTCAAATCCTTTCAAATAAAAAAGGAAAGTCTATAGATTTTCGCACCCCAAACCGCGAACAACGTAATAAACTTTTTGAGCACACAGTTCGTGAAAGAGGCCATTTTAAGTGTAAGTCTGATAGCCAATCCCCTTCTGTAACTAAATTTACAACTGTACTGGCACTAGATTGTTCAAATTCCGGTAGTCGACAAAGAACCTCTGATATCAGACTTGAGTGGGATAGAATGCTAGATACTGCAATAGTAAACCTCAGACACAACAATTCTCGAGTGAGATGCCAACCTAAAATTAATGGGACCCGCTTAGATTGTGTATACAAAACAAGAGAGAACCGGAGAGACGAAACACTTGAAATGAATGTAAGAATTTGTAACGAAGACGATTGCAAAGGATTAAAAAGAGGAGACATTATTTCAATCTACCCTAGCGCTAATTCCGAAAGATTTTCCCATCCCGATATTCACTGCCTCCAGTGTGGCTAGGGCGACACGCGACTTTTTCACGCGACTTTTTCAAATCACATGCGTCATGTCACCATGGCACTCTTCTTTCAGATTTGGGCTAATTCAAAGCCTGTGCGAATAAAGCCTTATTGAGTTCTCTCGTCGTCATTCATTTTAAATTCTGATTTTAATCAACTAAGCTGTCAAAGCCCCATAGATGCAGAAGCTATGCCAGTTTGAATTACGCGGCTGCTAGGGAAAAGTCGCGTGTCGCCTTTTGCCTACTTCCGTGAGGAGTTTTTACAGCTTTGATCAGAGCCAATGGACGGCCTATCCTTACCATTAGTACGGGCTTTCTTATTGGCCAATAGCCTTTTAGCAGTGTTCACTAAGACTCGAGCTTTCAAGTTATGACCTATGGCTTTTACAATACTGTTGGGTCTATAGGTATAAAAAGGACCTAAAATTTTATTTACGCTCGTAATTGACCATGGCCCTTTATAATCCGACCAACTGTATTCTTTCTTTATTTTAGATTTAATAGTATCTAAGATTTTTTTTGCATTGGCGAAATTTGATAACTTTGTGATCGGTGAATTATTTTTGATATCATACCCATGCGCTAATAATATAAATTCAATGAACTTAGATCCGTAGAGACTCATGAATTCAGCGTCTTTCAACAAAAGTATAGCAAGTTTTAGCTCAATGTTTCGCCCCAAGCTTTCGGCTCTAATAAGACTATCGATTAAAAATTTTATATCGAGGCTGATGTCGGAATACCTGGTGGTCTCAACCATATCAACAGTTTTAGCTAGAGCTTTTTTATAATCTTTTTCCAAGAGATGCTCTTCAAGCACAGACTCTATAAGATTGGTGTCAGTATTTAATGAGTCTATTTTATTTTTGAAGTAAATATTTACAGTATCGCGAATGTCATTTTGATAAACAGAAAAAGAACTTGCCACCCAGCCCGCAACCAACTCCAAATAGAATGAACTCGCCCCTACACTTGAGTTTTGAATGCTTATCACACTGTTAGAAGGGTGAGACGGTAAACGATATAATCTTTCAAAATTCTTAAGAACGGTGTAACGATTAGACATAACCAAAACTCTTTGAATTTCAAAAAATACCTTATCAAGCTTATCTAAACTTTTGACCAAAAGGGAACTACGAAGGATTGATAATAAGCTGTCATCCATATGTATTTCTTCAGTCTCCCAGATTTTTAATATTGCTTTAAAAAAAATATAAGATTCTTTTTGAACAGTTTTTTGTCTGTCGATTAGGTTTAACATGCTTTTTAGTGTTTTTT
>JAYZXX010000013.1:0-3577 GCA_036140815.1 Bdellovibrionota bacterium
TCAACAAGCCCCAAGGATGGCAGGGAGCAGCGAAGGCTGCGACCGGAGTAGCGCCTCTGAAAAAATACATTTCTCAGAAGGCCGGCTCATTCGAAGAACCAAACCGAGAAGTTAAAACCAATCCCCAAATTCCCCCAAACAAGCCCCATCCGAAGACCAAAATACAAACTCAAAAAACTAAAAACCATGCTGAGAGCAAAAAAAAGAGACCTAAAAAGATCTCTTCCTAAAAAACAAATGTAAAAATAAACTCTAAAGCTGAGAATTTAACTTCGCAGCAATCGCGTCTTTCTCCACGTTACCAACAATTTGATCCACAACATTTCCAGATTTAAAAATCAAAAGTGTCGGGATACTACGTACACCAAAACGAGCTGGAGTCGCTTGATTTTCATCCACATTCATTTTTAAGATTTTTGCTTTTCCAGAAAACTCGTCAGATAATTCTTCAAGTTTTGGTCCAATCGCACGACATGGTCCACACCATTCTGCCCAAAAATCCACTAATACTGGAGTGTCTGAATTGATTGCAGTATCAAAATCTGCGTCTGTTATTTTTTCCGTTGCCATATGTCCTCCTAGTCTCGATGCCTAGCAATATTATCTTTAGTGTTTTAAGTTTATCAAATATTACAGTCCAGAGATATTACAAGATTGCCGCCACTTGGCGTTAGTTTTCTTAATCTACTGCTATAAATGCCATTATTTTTTGCTAAGTATTTTCTAAAACAAGACTTTTACTTTAGCTTATTTCACTAAAAGGCTTGAAACATTCATGATTTTTGGATTTCCCAAAATCTATTTCTCCTTTTTAAATACATTGAATTCGGTTTGTTTTTGCTGGTATTGAACTCATAGTTTTTATTAATCGATTCATAGCAAAAAACAATTTACTTTTTATTCTAACTTTTAAGCATCAATTTAGTGTGTCTTATTGAGAATTTCATCGAAACCAGACCACCTAATTCATTATTTTCACTACTATTTATGCTGATTCTTCCGATAAGTGTCATGGAGACAGCATGTTTAAATCGGATCTAAAATTACTTCTTGTAGAAGACGACAAAAAGTTAGGCGAAATCATCCAAGAGTTTTTGGAAAAAGACGGCTACGTCGTTGAGTGGGTTACCACTCCAAAAGAAGCAACTCAACTAGCCCAACGAATGACTTTTCATGCCGTTGTTAGCGACATTATGCTTCCGCAAAAATCCGGTGTAGATATGATGGAAGATATAAAACCACATTTAGCGGAAGATACTCCGATCTACTTTATGAGCGGAATCTACCGTGATAAAAAGTTCATCAAAAACACTCTCCGAAAAACCGGGGCCAAAGACTTTCTAGTAAAGCCCTTTGATATCAGTATTCTAGTAGACTTTTTAAATCAAGATTTTGCAGGTACCGTGGTAGCTGATTTAAGTGTCGCCGATCGAATCCTCTTTCAACCAGACTATACTAAAAGAGATTTAACGGCCGCCTTAGAACAAACAGAAACCATTCACTCTTTAGAGTTACCCATCTATTTATCAAAACTCGTTACGCAAAGAGTAAGTGGGCATTTAAGTCTTAGCACCACAGACACTGGAGATACCTCGGTGATCGAGTTGAATCACGGTCATATCACAAGCGTAAAAGTAAAAGATCCTAAATCTGTATTTGGCCAATTGCTAGTTGAGAAAGGCTTTTTGAGTCATGAAGAACTGGAAGCGACTTTAGCACAACCAGGGAACAAAAGAATTGGCGAGAAATTAATTGATGCTAATCTATTGAGTCCCCATGCCATTGAGATTGTAAATGCAGAGCAACTTGCGATTCGTTTAAGTTTACTCATTGGTGACTTTCAATATGACATAGAATTTAAAGAAACCCCAGGCACTGAAACAAATTTAGGAATTAGCCAACGCATGTTTAGTGGTTTTGTAAGCGATTGGGTTCAGTCTAAATATCCAAGTGAATGGCTTAGTCTTTATTTTACAAAGCTGATGGATCACAATTTTTTAGTAAACAAAATGGACTCAGGAGATGCCCTGCTTTTAAATCCAGTATTATCAAAGATCAATGGATTCAAAGAGATCATTACGCCTAAAGAAAATCTATCCAGCATTTTAACAAAAGCAAATTGGAAAGAAAACGATCTCTACCAAGCTTTGATATTTCTTATCTGTCATGACTTTGTGTTCTTCGATTCTGAAGCCAACGAGCAAGATTTGAACACTCATATGCTAAGAATGAAAAAGCTATTATCAAATGCTAAAAAGCAAGATCACTTTCAAGTTCTAGGTGTACCTAAAGGCGCTAAAGCAGAGGAAGTCAAAAAATCTTATCGTGATTTAGCGAAACTATTTCACCCAGATAAACTTCCGAGTAAATCCCCTATGGAACTCAAAGACATTACAAAAGAATATTTTGGTATTGTTTCAAAAGCACATGACATTTTAACAAGTCCTGAGTCACGGGAAGCTTATGTGAAAGAACTTGAACAAGGGCAAGCGAAGATCCGCTTACAACAGGAAGCTTTAATCGAAGAAGCTAAAGAAAAAATTAAACTACAAAAATACAAAGAAGCAAAAGATTTGGTGGATGAAGCGGTTGAGTTGTTTAATCCTACCCCTGAAATTCATCTATACAATATGTGGATGAAACTAAAAAACCTTCCTGAAACTGGTGCTGATACAATTCTAAAAGAGATTCATGAAGACTTAAATCGGATCCCACCTGAGGATAGACATAATGCAACTTACTATTTTGTAAAGGGACTCTTTCAAAGATACATTGGAGAGAAAGCCTCTGCGAAGAAGAACCTTGAACATGCCGTTGGCCTTGCCCCTGGATTTATCGAGGCGAAACGTGAACTTAACGTAATCAATATCGGTGGCTCCGACGGTCCTATTGACTTAATGAATGCAGATCTCAAAGATGTGGTTGGAATGTTATTTAAGAAAAAAAGAAAGTAAGAACTTAATCTTTCTTACCTAACTCAAACATGGCCACTACAAACTCCTTTCTCTCACGGTCAATTTGTTCAATGTCAGGATCGTCAGCAAGTCGACGAAAGTCGTCCACCTGCTCTTTCACTAGGGCCTTAGGTATTCCATTATGTTCTGTTTCACCAGATGGATTATTTTTAACGAATTTTGCATTTCTTTCAGCTCGTGCTGGGTCAGAAAAACGAAACTTTCCTAGTTTTTCCTTAGCTCTTTCAACAGCTTCTTGCGGGTTCTTAGGTGCTACATAGGCTTCCTTATTTGCAATACTATTGTCAACATCCGTGGCACCAAGATCCGCTACCGGAACCTCTTTCGAGCGGATCATTTTGCTATCACCCAGCCCCTGCTGCCTTGACTTTTCACTACTTAATTTTTGTTGTGATAATTTGGAAAAGGCATTTGTTGCCTTTATCCCACCTAGATCCTCTAGGCGAGTAAAAAGTTTTTTTATATCAATGGGACTACTAAAAGCCCCGTCATAACCTAATTGATTTACTTGGTTCTCATTCAACTTTCGATTCTTCGTCACTAAAAGAATATATGGCTTATTTTTTAAGCCCCCAAGTCGTTTCAGAAGAAACTCTCCCTTT
>JAYZXX010000014.1:0-4233 GCA_036140815.1 Bdellovibrionota bacterium
TTCCGCTGCGACATTCTTTTTCCAAGTTTATATTAGTTGCGGCAACAATGCGTACATCCACTGGAATTTCTGTGTCAGCCCCAACCCTTTGAATCGTGCCCTCTTGAATCGTTCTCAAGAGTTTATGTTGTAATTCACTAGGCAAGGTGCCTATTTCATCTAAGAAAACAGTGCCCCCTTCTGCTGCAGCAAAAGCTCCTTTTCTTGCATTAACAGCAACCGCTGATGAGCAGACAAGGAAAGACATTTGTAAGCAACTAGAGTTAAAAGATCCACAGATTTTTATTTCCGGATTTGATCGTGAAAATATCAAATATATGATCGAAGAGAGAATCGATGAGATCTCTCAGCTGCAAAAGTTTATTGAAAATACTCATCCAGATGACACAGGCATTGTTTATTGTCTTTCGAGAAATAAAGTGGAGAGGGTGGCCGAGAAACTGAAGTCTCTGGGTTTTAATGCTTATCCATATCATGCAGGAATGACAACAACTCAACGCTCTAAAGTGCAAAAAAAGTTTAAAAGCCAAGACGGTATAATCGTTGTGGCTACTATTGCCTTTGGAATGGGAATTGATCGTCCCGATGTTCGTTTTGTTGCTCATTTAGATTTACCGAAAAGTATTGAAGGTTATTACCAGGAAACTGGTCGTGCAGGTCGCGATGGTGAGAAGGCTAATGCTTGGATGATTTATGGTTTTCAGGATGTGGTAAAACACAATAAGATGCTTGAGTTAACAGAAGCGGAAGAACGCTATAAGCAAATCACAAGAAACAAATTAGATGCAATGTTGGCTCTTTGTGAAACTAGTATATGCCGTCGTAAGTATCTTCTTTCTTACTTCGGGGAAAATTTAGAAGAAGACTGTGGAAACTGTGATACCTGTATCAATCCTGTAGAAACCTATGATGGTACAGTTGATGCTCAAAAGCTATTGTCTGCTGTTTATCGTACCGGTCAGATGTATGGTTCAGGACATATCATTGATGTTTTAAGAGGCTCCAAATCCGCAAAGATTATTAGTCTTAAACAAGACGAACTAAGTGTGTATGGAATTGGTTCTGATAAATCCAAACAAGAGTGGAATAGTATTCTACGCCAATTGTTAAATCAAAATTTTCTATTCATTAAAAATTATGAGTATAGAACCTTGGCTTTGACCGAAGAAGCTAGAAAAGTTTTTCGTGGAGAAGTCACCTTAGACCTGCGAAAAATGCGAAATAAATCAAGCACTTCAAAATCATCGAAGTCAAAATCTGGGGTTGATATTAGTACAGAGCATGGCAATGAAGAACTTTTTGAGAACCTTCGTTCTATCAGAAAAAAGATCGCGGAAGACAAAGGAATTCCCCCTTACATGGTTTTTGCAGATAAGAGTTTACATGATATGTGCAACTTGCTTCCGCAAGACAAATCTACAATGCTATTGGTTCATGGGGTAGGCGAGTCTAAATACGAAAAATTTGGCCAAGATTTTTTAGCTGAAATCATTCGCTACCAGTGTTAACAAAGCTTTAGTCGAAAAAACAAATAGGGATTTCAAAGTCAAAAAAAGCTTTCGCTCCAGCTTTGTCGCGATCTATCATGCTAAGGCGAATCGGATTTTCAAGTTTCTGATTTAAGTGTTGAAAGATTTTAATTACGGATTGTGGGTAAAAGGAAACGATAAAAAGATCGCGATCCAAAGTAAGGCTTTCTGATTGGCAGCTTTCTTTTCCATTGATACTGGTCTTTAAGATTTGAACTTCCCTGGACTGGAAAAATACATAGTCTGAAACTGTGTTTTCGCAGGCAACTTTTAAATTTAGACCAGAGGTTTCATTGAAGGATGTAACAAAATCTGCAACTTTTGCGCAGGAATCAAAAGCATAGGATGAAGTGCTTATGCTGGAAATACATAGAAAAAATATTATTTTTAAAACATTCATGAAATCCCTCATTTATATCCATAAAAAGTCGAATTCTAGTTTTCAATGCCCTCGATATTTTAACACAACTAGTTTCATTTAAAGGGAATTTCATTAAACTATATAAAATTGCTAATAAATGAAGATTGTTAATCTGAAATGTTTATAGTTAGGGTCGATAAAAATTTATATGAGGTCTACTTTACAGCAGCATTGGTTCTAGCTTACTATTTCTGGCAAAAATTTTAAAAAACAACTTATTTGTACCCAAAGGGCTTAGAATTTCGCACATTATGCCAATGCATCCTTTTTTACGCGGCATGATTGCCATGAGCCCCATTTTGTTAGGTGTGATTCCATTTGGTTTAGTCATGGGAGCTGCTTGTGCTACCCAAAACTTGAGCTTGGTTCAGATTCTTTGTTTTAATTTGTTTGTTTTTGCTGGGGCCTCTCAGTTTGTTGCTTTGGAGTTGATGTCACAAAAGGCGGCCATTGTAGTCGTGGTTTTAAGTGGCGTGGTGATTAATCTTAGAATGCTGTTATATAGCGCAGGAATTTCGCCTTACTTAAAACAGACAAGTTTCTTTAAGCGAATGTTCGCTGCCTATGGCATTACCGATCAGTCCTATGCAGTTTTAATGGCCAATGAAGATAAATTAAAAACTAACAAAGAAACATTATGTTTTTATTCAGGAGCTGCTTTTGCAATGGCAGCTTGTTGGCAGCTGACAGTTCTTTTAGGTTATGTGTTTGGCAATATTGCGCCGGCTTCTTTAAACTTAGATTTTGCCATCCCATTGAGTTTCGTTGCATTGGTATTACCAAGTATGAAATCTCGGTCTTACTATCTTGTCGGTATTTGCAGCGCATTTTTCTCAGTTCTTTTGCATGATCTGCCATATAGTCTTGGTCTACTTTTTAGTGCCTTCATCTCTTTAGGTTTGGCGGTGTTTTTTGTGCTTAAAAAGGGGAGGCGTTTATGAATGAAAAATACTTTTATATCTGTATATTTCTTTTGGCCTTGGGAACCTATAGTATTCGCTTTTCCTTTGTGGGCTTTTCTAAAAAAATTAGCCTAAATGACCAATTCAAAAAAATCCTTAGCTACATTCCAGCGGCTGTCTTACCAGCTATGATAACACCAATGGTGTTTTTTCATAAAGGGGAAGTGGCCAATTTAGCCGGGAAAGAAAGGTTTGTGGCCTTGGTCTTTGCCAGTGTTCTATGTTTTTTTTGGAGAAATATGTTGGTGAGTCTAGTTAGTGGTTTAGGCCTTTTGTATATTTTAACCCAGTTGTAAAATTGGTCTTACTTTTAGCCTAAAATATTAAAAACTCTAGTTATTAAAAACTAGAGTTTTTTTGTATGCGAGTGATTTTATTGTAGGTGGAATTCTTTTTTCTTGCCGCTAACACCACATTCAGCACAGTAGGAAACTTCCATCACTTGGTTCTTTTTTACATTTACTTTGTGTTTGTGATGAAGATCAGATCCGCAGTAGCTACATTTATTCATAGAATCTAGCTCTAGTTCGCGGTAGTCCATGTCTTTCAATAAATCTTCAAGGTCCCAGTCAAATTGCATTCAATACCCTCCGTGCTATAGATTTATTCTGACCGGAATTTGCTAAAATTATGATCCAGAAGCCTGTTTTTAGGCCTCTCCTCACCCCATGGCCGGGGAAGATTTTTCCGATTTGAAGCTGTCAAATTTTTGCAGGCATATGCTTTGTCAAAGGTCTAGGCCTGTGGTACAAAAAAACCATGAAAAATATCGATCTAGCGAAAGAGCACCACTACTATTTGACCCAAGTTTTAGGGGTGAACCGTGCCTATTTTGCTAGTGAACCGGCCTTTACTGAAGAGCTTCAGGAAGCTTCTGGTGAAGCTGAAAATAGGCCCCATGAATTGATTGCCTACAAAAGATATAATGATGCTAGCTGGCTTGTATTGGCTGATATTGAGGGCTTACAGGTTACTGCGGCTGAAATAGACCTTTTGGAGAAGATGCTAGGTGCACTCGGTGTTCCTGAAAAGCTCCTAAATTTGACTTTGGTTCCATCGGGAGATTTGATTGCTCATGATTTTCGATCTGGTATTTCCACCTACAAGAAGATTCTTTGTCTGGGGGAAAATGCGAAAGCTCTACTGCAAAAGAACACCAAAGACCTTGTTTCTCACGATCTAAATGTATTCTTTCAACAAAAAATGGTCTGTAGTTTTTCGGCCGAACATTTATTGAAAAACCCAAATGATAAAAAGAGAACTTGGGCTTCTATGCAGGCCTTAATGAAGGCTTAATTTTCAATAAAATAGATAGTTTTTA
>JAYZXX010000015.1:0-2894 GCA_036140815.1 Bdellovibrionota bacterium
ATTAAGTGATTTGCATGCAAAATCCCTCATAGAGTTAGGGGCAATATACCTGAACAAAAAACGATGCATGGAAAACTGTCTTCTAGAGCCTGATGATTATCTAAGAGTTCATCTAAAACCTAAAAGATTCAAAACTCCCCAAGATCTTTCAAAATGTATTTTTGATGATCTGGAAAATTTTGTGGTCGCATTGAAACCCTGTGGACTACCTTCAATTCCCAGTTTGGATAATGCTCGGGAGAACTTGCATAAGCTTTTAGAAGCTCACCTAAACTCCAAACTTTACCCGGTTCATCGATTAGATGTTGAAACCAGCGGCTTGATTCTTTTTGCAAAAAACAAAGAGTCAGCCAAAGAATTTGGAAAAATCATCTCCAGCGGAGATTTCCACAAATCCTACCTAGCATTTAGTAAAAGTCAGTTGGCTCCAGGCATTTACACTCATTACCTAAAGGCAGGACAAAGCCCACCATTTCAATTAAGTAATAGAAAAGAATCCAATGACGACAAAGAATGTCGTTTAGAAGTATTATCCTCACAAAAACAAGATTGCTCAAAAAGCTTTTTAATGGATGCCACTTTATATCCACAGTTTAAAGAACTAGGTGATGCATTTTTACATCAGGTTCAGCTGTATACAGGCAGAACCCACCAAATTCGAGCACAGTTTTCTAATTTGAATGCTCCCTTAATTGGCGATCATTTGTACGGTGATAAAACAAATCTCGAAGTCTTTGCTTTGCAATCTCACAAAATATGGTTTAAATTTAGATCTGAGTCCTATCAATTTGAATATACTCCTACGGAGAAGGCATGCGCTACTTACGTTTAATATTACTAGTGATTTTTGTATACTGGACTTATCAGGGTATGCACAAACCTGTAGCCATCAGCGTATACACTCATTCCGTAATTCAGGAAGACCTTAGAAATATTATTCGCATGGCAATCAAAGATGCTCTTCCGGATGCAACTAACATTCGTTTTGCAAAAATGAATACCGAAGGCATGGGAGATGACCAAGTAGTGGCTAGTTTTGTATATGGCTATAACACCGAAAGTGAAAGTGGATCTGATTACTACGAAATTGAAGGCCGTGCCCTTTTAAACCGTTACCCAAGTGAAGAAGTTTTAGAATCATGGTCATTAGATCAAATCGTTTTAGACAAAGAGGCAATTGAGTTTCAAGACCCAATTTTAATTGAAGTTGAGTGATATCCTAGAAAAACAACATTACAAACCGAGCGAATGTATTCAACTAAGTGCTGAGGCTGATTTGATTGTAGAAGAAAAACTTTTACAACACCCTGCTTACTGGCAAGAATACGTAGACAATTTAAACTTTAATCAGGGCTGTTTTTTTACTTCCATAGAAGGAAAAGATCGCCTTGTCGAATTTGAAGCCTACCCATTGATGGCAAATCGAATGTTTTCCGACGAAGGAAAACTTTATGCGGAAGTTTTCCCGGGATTACCTTTACAAGTTCAAGTCGAAAGTTTTCAATACGATGATTTTGACCGCTTTGTTTGCTTATCAAAGATCAAATCTTTTCCAATCGGTTTAACTGATTCAGCTCAAAATGATTTTTTCAATGTTTGTGATGATTTTGATGATGATTCTTTTCGATATGATGGAAAGCATTTCGAAATGAAAGATTTGTTTGAGCCAAACAACTCTAGAAATGAAGATTTTTGGTCGGCAAAATACAAAAGCGGAAACATTGGTTTCGATATGAAAGGACCTCACCCTTTCCTTGTTAAAAACTTAGACCAATTTAAATTTTTAAAATCTAGAGTTTTAGTTTTAGGATGTGGTAGAGCCCACGATGCCGAATACTTTGCTAGACAGGGCCATATTGTAACAGCTGTGGATATTAGTCCAAACGCCATTGATGCAGCGAAAGCTTTGTACCCTGAATCTGGAAATCTAAAATATGAACAACAAGACATCTTAAATCTTCCAAGTTCCTTTTATAACCAATACGATATCATTTGGGATCATACTTTTTATTGTGCAATTCCTCCAAAACATCGCCAGGACTTGGTAAAGCTCTGGTCAAAATGTTTAACTGAAAAAGGGCGATTACTTGGTATTTTCTTTAGTATGTATAAGCCAGAAGGACCACCTTTTGGTGGTAGTGAATTGGAACTTCGCTCTAGGGTTTCTAAATATTTTAGAATTCACTATTGGAATCGTGTAATGGAAGGTCCAGTCAGTCGTTTAGGTAAAGAGTTTTTTTGTATGTTGGAAAAATTAGAGCAAGATTAATTCTTTTTTTTCGAAGCGGTTTCACTAAATGAAAAGAAGCTCTCTGTTTTTGGTTCTTCTAAAAAATTGAAAATTTTGTCTGCATTCTCTTTAGATAGATTTACAAATTCGCAGCCTAAGCCAGGTGGTTTATTTCCGATCTGTTCTTCTCTTATCCACTTTACTTTAAGATCAACCATGATGGGTTCATTAATATCAAGCTTTACTCGAAAAACACTTCCCACTCCTAGCTTCATTTTGGTTTGGATAAACACCCCACCTAGACTAAGGTCAAAGCTCTTCTGTAACTTATCCTCATTGAGAATACCCACTTCTTTTTGCTCGCGAGGAAAGCGTCTAGTAAATACTCCTTCTGCAGGGCTTTCATCGAAACTATCATCTAGTATCTTCTTCAGCTTCTTCACAGAAAAAGGTTTATTCAAGCACCGACTGACTTTTAGTTTTTCAATTTCATCCGGGTCCAATATTGCATGGCCACTCATTAAAATATTTACGGGAATTCGAATGCTTTCACTTTGAATCGTTCGCATCAATTCAATTCCATCCATTCCCCCCGGCATTCGAATGTCAGAAACGATGGCATCAACATGAACCCCTCGACGAAGTAGCTCCAAAGCCCTTTCGC
>JAYZXX010000016.1:0-33962 GCA_036140815.1 Bdellovibrionota bacterium
GATCGACCGATATTGATCGAGAGCTCTTGGGGGAGATGGAAAAATATCAGCAATACAAGAAGTGCTTTATTAGTAGGGAAACGGCTTTACTTATTTGAAGACCCCATCCAATATTTTAACACATTAATAGACCGTAAAGAGTTGGTACCTATAACTTTTAACGAAAATACTCCTAAAATAGAAAAGCTCTATGTTTATGAACTTTTAGAAAATATTGGTTTAGATCTTTGGAGCGGGGTCAATTTTTTTGAAATCAGAAAATGGAAGCTAGGTAGTTTGTTATGGTCTGACAAGATGGATGATTATCTATTTGCTGAATTAAACTTTCTCACAAAGCGTTTGTCCAATCCAAGAGAGGTAGCAAACTGGCTTGCTTTTTTTAGTTTGAAACAAGAAGAATGGGGTAAGTTAAAGGTTTTGGGGGAAACTCACTCTGAAGAAAACTGGCGTATGCTTTCGAAAAGAAAAAAAATTAAACTCAAGAAAAACTTTCGAGCAAAAGAATGTTTTGATGTTCTGCTTTTAGCTGACCAAATTAAAGAAGATAGTTCTGGTTTTCCTGAAGATGTATGTGGCTCAAGCTTGGTTCAGAATCTGTACTTATGGAAAAGCTCGCAAGGGGAGCAGGCAGACTACTGGAGGGAAAAGTTTTTGGCAGACTATCGCTTCTTTTTATACCGCCGTGATATAAGTATTCAAAATTTTATTTCTGGAATGCTAATGGATGTGGAAGGAACTAATACTTTAGCGCCACATGCTGTAGAAATGTATTTGTCTTTACCTGAAAATAAGTCTTTGAAAAATATTGTAATTCGAAGAATTCCTAATTCAATTTTTTCAAAACAAACCTATTAAACTGCAAGTTCTACTTCTGCTAGCCAGAAGCTTTCTTGTGAGTTTTTTTCAAACAATTGATTTACCAAACTTGTAAGGCTTCTTTCGCTAGTATTTAGGCTTTCTATATGAAATGGATTTAGCCGCGAGCAATAGAGTAAAAAAACTTTATCGCCTTCGTCCAAATGAATGGATTCTATGTGTGGATGAATGCTCCTATAAACGCCAAGCATATTTTTAGGAAGAGGGGAGCAGTTCTGTTTACGATGACTTGCTAAATTGTTTGCATGATGAAGAAGTCGAATTTCTCCGGATTGTTTCCATAAAATGATATTTGGCCCACCATAGCTTACCCAGCCGAACTCATTATTATCTCTATAGCAGGCAATGATTTCTAAGCCCGATTGTAGTTCGTCTTGATTTTTTTGTTTGAAGATATTGTCATTTACCACTTGCATGGCAATTTGTAGGTTGTTTAAGCTATTCGAATACTGTGGATATCTTGGAAATGGGGATGTCGCTTCAGCATCATCTTTGGCGGCAACGAAAAAGTCGGCTAATTTTTGTAAATAGCTAGACATATTATCACGATGTCCCCAAGGCACACAGCTAATGATTAGTTTTTCTCGAGATAGTTCTAAATTTTCTGGTTTTGGAATTCTCATGCCTGCATGGAAGTAAGAATGTTGTGTTAATTTCATTTTTTAACCTCCATGTTTCTTCAATTTTATTTGTGCCTTGTTGAAGTACTCTCCACCCTCAACATCAAGGCTAATAATTCGACGCCATATTTTTTTAGCTCTGTCGATATCTCCGTGGGCTTCTTTAAAAATACTGTCTTGGTACTCTTCTCGTAGCTTCGCATTTAATCTTGTTACAGCTTGTGCTCTTTTATCCGTTGCTTCCGTATGGTTTGGATTTAGCTTAATAATTTTATCAGCAGTTAGGATCGCCTCACGCAATTGGTCTTCGGATTCAAAATAGTCTTGAAGTTCCTCTCTGAGCTTTTCAATGATGGCAGAGATGTTTGAGCGAATCTCGTTGACCCTAGCGCGAGATTTTACTTTTAAGTTATTTGGATCAGGATAACTAGATTTAATATGTTCCTCATAAGCATCAATACTATCTAAAGGATCACCTTTACGATCTACAGCTCGGGCTTTATTGTATAGTTCCTCGCCTTGAAGCACTAAGGATCTTCTCTTACTAGCTTGTTGTGCAGCAATTTGCTTTTGTCGATTTCTTTCTTTGATACTTTCTAAGATTGCCATAGCTCTTGGATCGTCTGGACTGGCCGAGAAGACAAATTCTAGACAAGACTCAGCTTGGGCTAGGCTCATCTGTGAAGCTCTTCGCTCGCAATCTTGGATACTGCTTTCTAACTTCGCAGCAAATTCAGCTTTGGCCTTTTTTTCTTCTTCTAGTCTTGCTTGGTCTCGAAGAGTTGCGGCAGCAGTTTCTGCGATATTTAACATTTGTTTGGATGGCAATGCATCTGGAAAACTAGGGTTTGAGTAACCTTCAGGTAAAAAGCGATGTACTTTCTCTAACTCAGAAATACACAAGTCCCATTGTTCAGCGGTAAAAAATCGATGGGCTGCAGAGTATGAGGCTTGTACGTAATCTTGTTGTTCAGAACTTAAGGCTTCAAAAGGGGACAGAGGCTTTTGAGGCTCTGTACTGGCCTTTTCACTAGTGCCTTGCTTATTGATGGCATTCTCATCCATTCCTAAGAAAGCCACAACTCCTAAGATGGCTACCACGGCATAGATCATGAACTTACGTTTTTTAGCCTGTTCGCCGGCATCATAAGCATCAGGTCGTACAAAGCCAATTTCACCACCGCCTTGATCTGTCATTGATACAGGGAAATTACCATTGGCGGCAAGTTCTTGGTTGTCGATACTAATCATGGCATGATTATGAACTTGAATTGGAAGCCTTTGAATTTTGTCTTCGAATCGTTCATCTTTTTGCTCGAAATAGATTTTGGTTGAGCCAATTTCAATGCAGTCACCGCTTAGAAGTGGATATTCTTTATCTGGGTTTAATTGATTGCCATTTAAAAAACTACCATTGGAACTTCCCAGGTCTTTTACTTTGAAAACTCCTTTGGTGTTTTTAATTACAATATGTTTACGACTCGCTTTCGAGTCTTTTAGTTTTACATCACAGTTGTCACTTCTGCCCAATGTCCAAAAGTTACCGATGATTTTTACGTAATCTTCTTGGCGTCCTTCGTATACGATACGTAATTGATTAAGCAATTGAAGGTTGCCACCAGCTGTGGTTTCGTCGTCGAATTCTTCCGCCTCTTCTTGGTGAGAAGTTTTCGTGTAGGTACTTTCAAAACTTTCCACAGGAGAATCTTCATCGCCTTGATTTTCTTCGTAAAATATCTCTTGGTTTTCTTCAGCGGGTTCTTGATCCTCTAAAGAGTTATCTTGAGAGTTCAAATTGGCATTTGTATTTGAAAAACTTAGTGTATAGTTTGCAATTTGTAGGCTATCCTTATCCTCTAGTTGTGCGATATTTACGTCTAGCTGGTTTTTCTTCAAAGAGCCAGTTTTTGATAAGAGTTCGACTTGCCAACTGCCATCTTCGAAGAAAATGCGTGCATGTTTTCTTGATATTTGAGAGTTGTTTAATACGATATTGGCGTTTCTGTCGCGGCCAATGATGTATTCATTGTTTTCAAATAAATTCATTTCTTTTTCTAGAATGGCATTTAAAAGGATATGCAATTTCATATTAGAAGCCTCCTTTTAACTTAAGTTGACATTCTTCAAGAAGGGATTGAGCTTCTTTGTAGGCGAGGCTAGAGTTGTCATTTACTAAAATCATTACATGGCGGTAGTAGGAAATTGCTTTTTTATATTGAGCTTTTTCTCTCAGGCTATTTGCCATGCCAAGCGTGTATTGAATTTCTTCTTCTCTTTTTCTATGGGCTTGTTTCAAGTATCGATCGGCTAGTTCGTGTTGAGGGTACAGGCTTAAAGCGGCTGAAAAATAGCTAATGGCACGATTGTAATTTGCTTCTCGGTATTCACGAAAGCCTCTTAAGTAATTCGCTTCCGCTTCTAAGTACTGGCGACTGTCTTTTCCAGAGCTATAGTATTGGGTTTCAAGTTCTTGCTTTCTTTTAAAAGTTTCTGTGATTTCCTCGGCAATGGATTCATCATTTCTAAATTGAATACTGTCGTCAGTTTTTTCTTCATCCATCAACATAAGACCAGCAAAAGCGGCAATGACCAAAAAGAGAATTATATGGAAAGGTTTGATTCCTTGGCTTTGAACTGGAGCTTTTCTTTTAGAAGCCTTAGGAACGGATTGCAGCTTTGGAGCTGGTTTTTCAAATATTTCTAACTGAAAGAATAGTGTGGTGTCTCCACATTGAATTTCTGTTCCAGGAATCAATGCAAACTTTTGAATCTCTTGACCATGAATAAAGGTTTTGTTTTTAGGGTTTAAATTTTTAACAAAAACTCCATTCTCTTCTAACAAAATAGCAGCATGTTTTCTCGAACAACGGTTATCGTTAAGCACAAGGTCGCATTTCGGATTACGTCCAATGACAATCCTAGGTTTGAGAAGCTTGATGGCTTTCCCACGGTCATTCCCTGAAACTACTCGCAGGGTATAGACACTTTGACTTTGTAAGTTAACGGCATTTGCTATTAGTAGTCTCCTTGTTCTAGATGGTTAAAAGTTACAATGATATAGTCGATGTTTGAAGAGGTCGTAATGGCCTGTGCTTCGATGACCGTATCAATTCCATTCATATCTATATTGTTCGAGTGGGTACTTCTTGTGTCTGCAACACATCTTTCCCACAAGTCTTTTAAACTTAGTTGTAAGCTCATATCACCAATGGCTTCAAAGCTTTGGTTTTGTAGATTCATTTCTGATTCCATCATCAATGACTCTGCCATTTGATTCATTGCCAAGAAGTGTCCATCGGCATTTAAAGCTAAACTAGGACTGGCAATGATATTGGTAATGTTTTTTGCCTCAGTTTGCTTTTCCATTGGGTCTTGGTAAGCAAAAGAATCTCCTCCTCCAGAATCACTTAAGCTCTGGTTTAGAAGGCTATTAATATTAGTATAGAGTTTGTCGAGTGCAGGAAATTGAAAGACTGGTTCGATACTTCTCGTGTCTCCTTTGATCGCCTTATCTATAGAAGAGGTGAGGTGATTGAAAGGTCTTTCGATTAACTTGTACATAAAAAAGAAAAGTATGGCTCCTAAGACCAAAGCCATTGCTAAAGTCTGAATAAATAGACTAATGGTTCTTCCTTCACTGATAGATAGGCTACCCATATTATATAAAACTACTGCAAATGCAGAAATGTTATAGCTTCCTGTTTTGCGGTCATAAGTTCTTATCGGTACACTGGCGCCAACCGTTTTATCATTGATTTGGGAGATAAATTCTTCATCCATTTTTCTGGCAGTATGAATGAACTCGTCATTTCGATAGGCACCAATTTCATTGGCTGGTGCAATCACACTTCCATCATCAGCATCAATGATTAGAGCTACATTTACGCCCTCTTCTCTTTCTGCAAAACGGGTCGTTAACTGAGACCGAAAGCCTTTTCCTAATATTTCTTGGTTAACTCGGACTATACTTCTGGCGATTCCTAGTGCACGTCTACCAGACTCTCTTTCAATGGTTTGTTTGGTAATACTTAGCATTGGAATGACGGATAGAAGAGTGGTTACAAAAATAAAAGCTAAGACAAAGCTGAAAAGTACGGCTTTAAATTCAAAAATCTCAGCAAGGCGATAAACCCCAGGTAACATTACATTTTCTATGTATTGTAAAAAACTTTCTTTGGCATTACTCGGAGGCGTTTGGAAGTCTTCAGTGCTACCATCGTTTGCAACATCTTCAGCGTAATCAGGAATAGGCTGGTCAAAGTCAGGAATAGAGTTCATATCAGGTGCGGCTGCACCATTCATATTTCCCATTCCTTGTTGGTAATTTGAACTTGTTGTATATTGAGAAATTACATAGGTGATCTCACAAAGTATATTATGGATTCCTATGCGATCGCCAACTTGTAGAATGCTTTGATCCACTTTAATACCATTGACAAAGGTTCCATTGCTGCTACCCAGATCTTTAATGGCAATGGCACTACCGTTCACTTTGAATAAGCAGTGAGTTTTGGATACACCGGTGGATTTCAGATGAATCTGATTGTTAGGGGAGCGACCAACACTGTTGTCTCCCTCTTGTAGCGAAAAGCTTTGCCCCGCTAAATCTCCTGTGAGTACCTTAAGCTTCCACACTTAACTGATCTCCAATTTCAAGTTGCTGTTTGTCTAGAGTTCCCGTTGTAAACTCAAAGACAGAGTCATATTTAAAACTAGGCCATGTGATTTTCCATGGCTTTAAATTCCAATAGATTTTTTCTACACACATCTCAGGGTTTACAAAAACCACATCGATAGGTACTTTCATAAAGTGAGTGTGGATGCTATTGGTTTTCTGAATCCACAAACAATAGTTCTCAGGGAAATTGCGTTTTCCCATCATGCCAATTAGTTTTTTATAGAAATGATCCGCTACATCTAAGTTTGATGTAAGCGCAATGTTTTTACTTTTGTTTTTCAACATCTTCATTTCCATTCCTAATTCAGCATCTGTAGGCCAATAGGGCCAAACACCATTAAAAAAATCGCCGGCATAATAAATATCACAAGGGGCAGTAACATTGCCTGCGATGCTTTTGCTCCAGCTTTTTCTGCTCTCGTAAAACGTTCTAAACGCATTTGTTCCGATTGTTGTTGTAGTACTTTACCAATTCCCTGTCCTGTTTGATCAGAGTCAATCACCATGGCCACGAAAGCGGTAATTTCAGGGATATCCAATCTTTCAGCCAAATCTCTTAATGCTTCCGTTCGACTTCGACCTAAGCGAATGTCACGCAAAACCAGTTCTAGTTCTGCCGCAAGTACAGAGCCATCTTCTGCTTTTTCAATGACCTTTTGCACCGCTGTGAAAAAGTCCGAACCAGCTTCGGTAGCTAATGCCAAGAGGTCGATAAAAAAGGGCATATCTAATATCACGTTTTGATAGCGTTGATCCTTACTCGTCTTAGCGTGAATGTGTGGGAAGTAGGCCCCAACCGCTGTTAAACCAACAATGAAAAATGTTGGAATACCCATCTGCAGTGCAAAGTCTAAAATGCTCATCAGTAAGGGGTAAACAAATCCCCAAAAGATTTGAATGGCGATAAATTCATCCACATTGATTTCTCTTGAAAGCCCTGCGGTTTTAATTTTCTTTTGTACCTTCTCTCGATAATTCGGTGCTGTGATTTTTTTTGCAATCCCAATTGAGAAGAAGTGAGCCAATGGACGAGATATTTCAATGAACTTTGATTTGGATTTGTTTGGAGCATTGTCTTCATCCCATACCAATTCCTGGTTTTCACTGCTAGAAAGCAAAATGAAAACCACATTGTAAGCAGCGAAAGCTACTAACAAGAGCGATAGAATTAATATCATTTCAGAGCTACCCATTTTTCATCCTTGGTAGTACAACTATGTTCATGAGAAAAATCTTACTTGCATCCCAATCTCCAAGACGTCGCGATCTGCTTGTCAAGGCGGGTTACCATATTGAGACCTTCCCACCTAAGTTATCGGAAATTCTCAATAAAAACCTTAGCTTAGATGATGCTTTGATCGACATTGCTAGACAAAAGTGGGTAGCGGCTTTGGCCCAGTATCCAGGCTTGAAGGAGCGCTCTGAGGTCCTGTTGTGTTCTGATACAATGGTGGTAGATAAGGGGGGGGCCTTAGGCAAGGCTAAAGACCGTGAGGAGGCGAAATGCTTCCTTGAGTCGATGTCAGGACAATCTCATGAAGTTAAAACTTCGATTTTATTGGGGATTCCAAAAACGGGAAAGTATATATCAGGGGTTTATACGACCAAGGTTCACTTTCGAAAACTGGAAAACAAAGAAATTGATGACTATTTAGACTCTGGAGAGTGGACGGATAAGGCGGGCGCTTATGGAATTCAGGGCTTAGCTGGAAGCTTTGTCGACAAAATAGATGGAAGTTTAAATACAGTCATTGGTCTACCTGTAGAATTTATACCTGAACTTTTGGCGAGGCTAGAAGAGTGAGTGTAGTAGATAATTTTATCGAAGTTCAGTCAGAAATTATGGATTTTTGTAAAGGCAAAAATCTGTCTATGGCAAAGATTTTGGTGGTAAGCAAAAAACAAAGTATCGAAAAAATTCAGTCCATCATTGATTCTGGTTACAAAACCTTTGCAGAAAACTATGTACAAGAATGGCGAGAAAAAGAAGATGCTTTGCGAGGGCAAGGTGTTCATTGGCATTTCATCGGTCAATTACAAACGAACAAAGTGAAGTACCTTGTAGGAAAAGTAGAATTGATTCATACACTAGACAGTGAAAAATTATGGGTAGAAATTGATAAAAGAGCAAAGTCCATTGGTGTTGTACAGGAAGTGCTTTTGCAAATAGATTGGGAGAAGCGAGAAGATCGTGGGGGGATAGCTTTTGATGAACTTGAAAGTTTCTTTGAGTTGCAAGAGAAGTTTCCAAGCACTTTGGTTCGTGGCTTAATGACAGTTGCTCCCATTGAAGAAGAGGCGAAGCTTTGCTTTCAAAGAACAGCCGATATGTTTGCAAAACTGAAAGAGAAAAATCCCAGTCTCTCGCATTTTGATCAGCTTTCTATGGGAATGTCTGGAGATTATCTTAATGCCATTGAATCTGGTGCAAATCTAGTCAGAATCGGCAGTAAAATTATGGGCGAGCGCCAGTAATTTTTTATTTTTCTTCAGAAAAGGCGCTTTTTACCTCAGAAAAGTCGAATAGAGTAGCCAAGTCTAGAGATTCTAGATAGATTGGAGACTATGTCAGATTTATTTGCAAAAACAATGTTGAAAAGAAAAAAATTGGGTTTCATCGGAACAGGAAATCTTGCACAAGCAATCATCACCGCTCTTGTTGAAGAGAATAGCATTGCTAGAGAAAATATTTATATCACAAACCGAACTCCTGGGAAGCCAACAAAATTAAAAAAGAAATTTCCAGAGATCAATTACCTGACTAACAATGAAGAATTGGTTGAGACTTGTGACATTGTTGTTTTTGCGATGAAACCACAAGATTTACAAAATGCCGTGGAGCCAATTTCTTATGTATTTGATAAATCGAAATTGGTGATCAGTTTAGCGGCTGGTGTAACCATTCAAAACCTAAAACGTCTTGTCCCAGAGGCGGGTGATATTTTTAGAGTAATGGCCAATACTCCGGCTCGTGTGAAGCGTGGGGTTTTTGGTTACTGCAGTACAAGTAATAATTCAGCCAATGAGTCTTACATTTTAGAATTATTTTCGCCATTAGGTTTAGTGGTATCTGCAGATGAAGGGGAAGAGTTCGATGCTTTAACCGTAGCTTGTTCTAGTGGTACAGGCTTTGTATTAGAGCTTCTTCATTACTGGCAAGATTGGTTGCAAGATCGCGGATACGAAGATGAGATCGCAAAAAAAATGGCCATCGAAACTTTTATCGGTGCTGCAGAGCTTGCGAAACAAGCCGAGCATTTAAGTGTGGAAGAGCTTCGTGATCAAGTGACTTCTAAAAAAGGCGTTACTTTAGCTGGTTTAGAAAAAATGCGTGAGTTTGAACTAGAAGGCAATCTTGCAATGTCATTTGAAAAAGCCATTCAACGAAATCGTCAGTTGGCGATTGATTAAATTATATATTCGTAGGCTAAGACTCTTCGGGTAGCGAGCTTGCATTAAAGTGGCTTAAGCTTATATTCCTTTCAATCTGGGTATTGTGAAAGACTTTTTAGTGCCTTTATTTTTATATCAACTGTCTAAGTAAAATAGCTAAGCTAAAAATTAATTGTAGCTCGTAAAACTTGTCACATGTTGAGACAGTCTTTTATTTTTTAATCTAAGTAAAAATCATTTTTGATCCGATAAGCTTAATAGGTATAGGGGTGCGTCTATGAAGCTTAATATCGTATTTTTGAGCTGCTTTTTAATGTTTTTAAATATTTCCTGTTTCTCGGGGAACATAGAATCAATTTCTGACGTAAGCATTGATTTCAACTCTGATTCAGATGGATCAGAATTAAACTCTGGAGATGGTTTAAGTGTTTCTTATAAGTTAAGTTCGGAAGACTTAGCTAGAGTGAATAGAATTCAGTTGCAAGAAACAAAAAATGGCAATGTTGTAGTAGAAGAGTTGTCCGCCTTAGAAGGCTCAGTAAACATAAATAACCTCGCTCGAGGAAGCTATAATTTTAAAATCAGAGCTTACACTTTAGAGGGTAATGTCATTGGTGAAAGCAAAAGTCTAAGTATTAATGTTAATTCATACAAAAAACGCTTCAAGGTTGGAGATAGTAGCTTTTTTTCTGATTACTCTGCGACAATAAGCTCAGAAGATTTCTATTTTATTGATCGATTTTCCTACCAGCAACATGGCGACGATGACTTTCAGTATGGCTGGGATAACACGAAAAGTGGATATACTCATTGTAGCCCTTCTTTAAAGTACCATTCACTTGGTAATTTGGATAAAAGACACTTTTGTTCTTTGGCTTTAGGATCTGATGCCTTTGAAATAGAGGTGCCAAATGGTGAATATCTTGTGAGTATGGGTATGGGAAGGGCGTACCCAATAAACTGGTCAGGAGCAAGTGTAAACTTAGCTTATGAAATTGAGGGGACAGAGTTTTATTCTTTCACTTGGACCCCCTATAATCGTTCCAAGCTTTATTCAAAAAAAGTGACGGTTTCTGACGGGCGTCTGTCAGTAACTAAAGCAAGTGCCGCAAGCGCAGATAGTAATTTTTCTTATATTGAGCTAATAGATAATTCTGGAAATGATTACCAGGCTCCAAGTGTGCCTCAGATCACGAAGACAAGTCTTGGTACTACTGGTAAAGTGACTTGGCCACGGTCTGAAGATAATATTCTTGTGAAGTCTTATGTGGTTTTTGTTAATGGCACTGAGTATGAGGAAGTAGAATCAAACTATTTTTTTATAAAGAATATGCAAGCATCGAGTACCTATAAAATTCAAGTTGCAGCTAAAGACTTTTCAGATAATTTGTCAGATAAGAGTAACGAAGTAATTTTTAAAGATGTAAAACCTTATTATAAGATTGTTAGGTCAAGTTCAGCTCCCACACTTGATGGTGATATAGTGGAAAGTAGTTGGTCTTCTATTAATTTTTTTAAGCTACAAAACTTTTTTACTGGCACAGCATCAGAATCTGAAAACCTTGTTAAGTTCGCAAGTCAATGGGATGACTCTTATCTTTATTTTGCAATGGATATAGTGGATGATTTGGTGGTTCAGACCAAAGGAGATTTTGTGGAGATATATATCGAGGCAAAAAATAACAAGTCTACCGACTTTCATGATTTTTCTTTTAAATTAGAATGTAAAATGGACGCAAGTAGCTGTGTGAATACTGCATACCTTGGTTCGAGTATTTCGGGTGTAAATGTTTACACAGACATCACAGATACCAATAATGCTTCTATGGAGATTGCAATCCCCTGGAGTTCTTTGGGGGTTAGCCCTAGTAGTGGAATGGAAATTGGGATGGAAGTCCAGTATAACGATGATGACACGGATAATTCTAGCTATTCTAGAGAGGCAGGGGTTTTTTGGCACAATTCATATGATGTACCGTTTCTGTCCCCAGCAGATTGGTCTGTAGGAGTTTTAGAATAAGGAGAGGGATTTCTTTTTAAAGCCCTCTCTTATATTTAATCTTTTAACTTTAGTATTTCTGGTTTACTTCTATTTGCTTGTCCTCGATATTTTTTATTAAACCAGAATAAATCGCGGCTTCTTGTTGTTCTTGGAAATTATGACCAATACGACTTGGGTTTACAACACTGCCCTTAGGGCCCTGGGTGTTTGGCATTAGGATTTTCGAAGCGTATTTTTTAAATGTGTCCATTGACGAAAAATATTCTTTCATGACAGGCATTAAAACATTTAAACTGAGTTCCTCGGTAAACTCATCGCTTTCCCAGAAAGCAGTATCGATATCAGCAGAATGAGCATAAATATATGGTGTATCGGGATTGTCTTTTGGGGGCCAAATTGCCACAACCAACGGTATCCTGAAAGTTCTTTCGTATCTACTACTATAAAAAACTGGTCGTTCGCCTTTAATGTATTCTCCAGAATCTGACTGTTTTGCTCCTTGAAAATTGATTTCTGCAAATGCAACGAATGAGATTTTTTCAGAGAAACCTTTGTTCTCATTCCAAATTGTTTTTTGGTAAGAGGCGGTATCTTTTAAGATATCTAGGTCTTTTACTTTTAGTCGATAGTAGGCTCCTCCAAGGATATCTTCTTGAACTTCTGCGGGAAGAGCTTGAAAAATTCTTGAGTTAGGGTCTACGGGTTTATCCCAAGGGGCATCACCCTCTTTCCATTCTTGATTGGCTAACCAAAAGTTAAAACCAACATCATCCCAGAATAAACCTGAATTTTGCCTATCTTCATGATTCAACTCAGCCATTTCTTCTGTGTTGATTTTACTTAAAGTAAGATCTACTGCTCAGATGTTTAGGGAACATTTATGTGGAGAGGCTTGTACTTTACTCTCAAGTTTAAAACCTGGGTACTTCAGGCGTTCTAGCTCTGGTTCGCAAGGATTACCCGCACTAGCGGATACAGCAAAAACAGTTAAAGAAAGACCAATAGTGTATTTGGTAAGTTGGTTCAAAAGCATCATAATTTCTCCAATGGGTGTAAGTGCAAAAATTGTTATACAAGTCTGTCATTTTTTTAGGTTATGAGTCTGGTATAGAGCTTAATTTAGTTTTCGGTTTTAGTAGTTCATAAAGTATGCCATGGTCCTTTGGTAGAATTACATCTAGGTATATTGCTTTTGGTAAAGAGATTATTTTGGTCTATATCCTGCAAATACCAAGAATCACAGGAGAAACTATGGAAAATAGAACAAGTTTTATGAAGTATTTACTCGGATTGTCGATCATTTTTTGTCAGGGATTAGCTTTGGCGCAAGAGGTGAATGCTGAGGAAGTTATTCCGAGAGAGAGCCTTCGCAGAAACACAAGTGTAGTTAAGAATGTTTATAAAATTTTAAATCGAATGAAAAACAATGAAGAGTTTTCCCTAGATGACAGTTTTTTTAAAGTAGTTCACCCCTTCGTCTATCTTGACCCGCAGACGAAAAAAGTAATAGCCCCCGGCGAACTAGATCCTGGTTCAGAGGTTTTGAGTCGAGCGAAACCATATTTTATGACGAATTTTAATTTTGTTCCTTTGACAGAAGATGACTTGCAATTTCTCCATGATTTTAACAAACTTGCTTTTGAAACTGAGCAAAAGTCAGACGATCTTATTGTTAATGTTGAAAACTATTTCAAGGTAGCGAAGATTCAGAGGGCGGTAGCTTTAGAAGGCATGAAAGCTAAATTAGAGACTATTTTTAAAAAGCTAGAAATTGATAGCTTGTTTAGTGCTCGTAGTTATCATAGACGAATGATTGAAGTGCGGCTTGTAAACCCAGGCATCAATTTTATCGATCTGGAATATTTAGAGGCGAATGAAATTCAGCTCGAAAAGTCTTCAGAATATTTGTCTGCAATTCAATCCTGTACAGGTGAGGGGATTAATATTCCTGAGCTAGCGCAAGTGGTTTTCTCGGGGAAAATTAGCGCTTTTATAGTCCAACTAGAAACTGACTTTTTTGAGATTCAAAAAAGCAGTGGTAATACTGCTCCTATTAGGCAGTCGAATATGAGTGAAGCGAAAGTTGGAATAGAAGATTTTGAAGATAACATTAAAAGAATTGAGCAACTCTGTAGTGTTGAGCAGAGTGTGAACTAAAAAAAGCAGATCCAAGGATCTGCTTTTTTTATGTCTATTTGTTAGATTTCATTTAAGTCGAAACCGGCGAAATGGGAGCGCTAGTTTTACGCTCAGTCGGTCTTGAACCTGAGTTTGTAGTGCTTTTGTTTTCAACAAAATCTAACTTTGGAGAAATGCTATTGCCTTGCTCTAAGATTTTCAGATGAGTGTTTACCAAAGCCTTCAAGTGACTTTCAAACTGAATCTTAGCGCGTTTAATATCAGTGATTTCTTGGTAAACTGCTTTTAAAGAATCACGAGCATCTTTGACAATGATGTCGGCCTTTTGATTCGCATCGTTTAAAATTAAACGAGCTTCCGTTTCAGCATCTTCTCTTACTTTCTCAGACATACGTTGAGCAGTAACTATTGTGTCACGAAGAGTTTTATCTCTTTCTTTGTACTCAAGAATGGACAATTCTTTTTCACGCATTTGTTCTTTCAAAGCATTGCGTTCGCGAACTACATCTTCCAATTCATCAGCCACAGCTCTTAAAAATTCCATTACTTCTTCTTGGTCAAAACCAAAAGCTTTTTTCTTAAAACTCTTATGAGCAATATCAATCGGAGCTATTTTCATGACTTTTCCTCCCTGAGAATCTAGCGGTCGGGGAGTCTTTTCCCCAGGATTAAATCATAGCAAAGCCATACCTTGGTGCAAGTCCAGAGCGATACTTGCCAAAAAAAATAGCCTCGAATCGAGGCTAGTTACAAAAAGGTCTAGTTTTGTTAAGGCTTTGAAAGCCTAGAAGGCGCGAATGACGCTTAAGAACACAACCTTGGCAGTATAGCCAAGTTTGCTATTATTCAAAGTTTCAAATTTAGCAGTGGTCATTTTCATTTGGCGACCGGAGATTTTTAAACCAAACTCAGCAGAAAAATCAATCTCAAGGCCGGCTTCCGCATAGCTACCACTGTCAAACAGACTTTCTGTGGTCTTTGCATCGCTCAAACTACCACTGTCTACTGAACTTATACTGTATTTTAAATTGTAGTAACCACCAACAACACCTGCTTCCACATAGGGGCGAAACCAGTAGTCATCAATAAATTTGATCTTATACCCCAAAGCAAACTGAAACAAATCAGAACTAAAACTTACGTTGGTCGCAGTAACTGTAGTTCCACCAAGGGGCGTGTAAGAGTAGTTGGAGTTTCCATCTGATTTTAAAAGATTGATGGTGAAGGTTAGGTAAGAGTTTAAGACTTCAAAGCCTCTTTCACCGGCGATGCTTGCACTTAAGCCTCGATCCATTCTTAGGTTTTGGCTTCCATCTTCGTCGATCGTAAACTCTGCAAATCCAAACCCTGCGTATGCGTTTAATCCCGCAGGGCGGATATTTTGTGCATTGGCTGTAAAGCTCAATGTGATAAAGCTGATAAAAAGGAATAGTGCTTTGTTCATGCGGCCCTCTCTTAGGTCGCTGAGCAAAGGCTACTATTTTTTCTTTTTAGCAGCTTCTAACTTACGTTTTTCACGCTCTTTCTTTTTTCTTTGCTCAGTTTTCTGTCTAGTTTTTAAAGTTTTCTTGTTATCGCCACGTCCCATGACTCCTCCTATTTTAATGTTTCCTTGTTAAGGGATAAAGAGAAATATAGGATTGTCCTGATTACAGGTCAAGGGTCAGGGTGATTGTGTCTTATCTAGCTGAGTCAAACCAAGGTCTTGTCTTAAAACTCTACGTTCAGCCAGGGGCCAAAAAGACAGAAGTCGTGGGTTTGGTAAATGATGAAATAAAGATCCGTTTAGCGGCTCCACCAGTGGATGGCAAGGCGAACAAGGCTTTGTTGAAGTTTCTAAAAAAGAGTCTTAAAAAATATTCCTATGAATTAATAAAAGGGGATTTAAGTCGTCATAAATGTATCTTGATCCACTGTGAGGACCCGGAAAGCGCTAAAAAGGAAATCAATGATTTCTTTACTTCTTTTTCATCTTAAAAAATTGAATTAGATATCGGTGTTTTTAAAACTCGTCTTCGATAGACTTTAATTTCTTTTTCTTCGGTCTACGGATACGGCGGCGTCTTTTTTTCTTTTCAGGTTTTTCAAAGTATTTTTCTTCTTTGTATTCATCAGCCAAAATTTTGAAATCCCCATATTCATCAATGCTATATCCATTGAGCCCTAATGCTTCATTGGCAAAATCATTCCCACCAAAATTGACATAAAAGTTAAAGAAAATTGAGGAGCCCTTAGAGGTGTTATTACCACTTAAACTAGATTTGTAACCAATCCTAGCAGCTACGCCCTCACTGAATGCGTAATTTCCCCAAAGAACAAAATCCATTCGCGACGGGTTCACCGAATAAAAATGAAAGCTACCGCCGTTAACAGCACCGGTAACATTGTCTCGTGTGATTTGACTATCAACAAATTCATCATCGGTGATAGATGTATAGCCTTCTACGCCCAAAGCTAATATTAAAGGCATGGTAATTAAGCGAAGATTGGCCTCATAGGTACTTAAGTTAGATCTTCCGTCTGTTCGAGACATATAGCCAAGCTTTGTGTGTAAGCCAATGCGATCACCAATTTGTAGCTGATACATTCCGTACAAATGAATTAAGCTAGCGCCTTCACCCACTAGAGTCTCATCTGTATTTGCATCAACATTGTACAGAGAAATGTAGTTGTTATTTCCAATGCTAAAGTTACCAAACTTGGTGTTTGTACCCCATTCAGCACCCAAATTTAAATTATTGGGTAAAAAGTTACTTCTCTCATCAGAATTATCAGAAGATCTGGCGTAATTTAGTTCTGATCCAATTAAAATTCGCCAGTTTTTATTGTAGCGATAGTAAAGGTCTAATCTCTGGGTATAAAGCTCATAGAATTTTCCTGTACCCAAAGACTCTTCTTCTTCGGAAGTGTTGTAGTTAGACTCAGTAGAATAAAAGTCGAACAAGTAGGCTGCCTGCCATGAGCTAGCAAAAACGGATTGAGATAGGATAAAAAAAGCAAAGATACGTAGCATTGCTATCCATTGTACCTCAATTTTAGACCTTGAAAAGTACTCAGTGTTTTCTTGTCTATAAAGTAGTGTGAAAAGTTGATTGGCAAGCTTTCTCTACTGGTCTAAAGTACGGGCACGGGAGAAATGGAAAATGATCAGAATTTACGCTATTTTTAGTGTCCTATTATTTGCGCATATTGCCAATGCTTTGCCGAGCAATGATCTTTGGATTCCGAGTGCTTCGGTTATGCAGAAAAATTATCTAAGAATCGATCTTCAACAAGAATACACTTTTGAAAAAAAGGCTACTGGAAATAATCACTGGTCAAGTTTAGGCGCTAGCCTAGGTGTTTTTGAAAATGCCCAATGGTCTATGGAGGCTGGAGCTGATTATATAGAGCCAGTGGGGGAGAAGTTTTCTGATTCACTGCAGTTAAATGTTAAAGGGGTTTATGCTCCTGCAGAAAATACCAAATGGAAGTCAGCTTTTGGTTTAAGAAATTTTGCTCTTGGTTCGGATGGAAATTTTCAAATTTTATATGGTTTAGCTGAAGTCTATACCCGTAAACATGAAAGTACGCGAGTTGGTCTTTATTATGGTTCTAGTAAAAGAATGGTCGATAGTGATGGAGAGAAAAGTAATAGTGGCTTGATGTTTGGCTACTACCGCCAACTGACTGATGATACAGGTCGCCTAGCTGTGGAATGGATCAGTGGTAAGAATGCCTTCGCGTATTTATTACTAGGAGCTCATTTACGTTTTGCCGAAAACGTGAATTGCGTAATAGGGTATGGATTCCCCAACGACAGTGATTATAAACAAAGAATCATTACTCGCGTAAGTTTATTTTATTAAGGGTCACAATGGAAAAACAAGCCAGCAAAAAAGCTTTAGGTATCATCTTTTTAATAGTCTTCATGGACTTGGTAGGATTCGGGATGATCATTCCTTTGTCGACCTATCTTGCAAAAGATTTGGGAGCGACTCCTTTAGAAATTGGTTTGTTGATGACAATTTATTCTTTGATGCAATTTCTTTTTTCTCCTTTTTGGGGAAAATTAAGTGACCGAGTAGGGCGTAGACCAATTTTACTTTTGTCACTATTTGGTTCTAGTTTAAGTTTTCTGTTTTATGCCTACAGTACTGAACTATGGATGCTTTATGCTTCCCGTGCTTTGGCTGGTATTTTTGGTGCAAACATATCCACCGCCATGGCCTATATTGCCGATGTTACAGATAAAGACTCTCGATCAAAAGGCATGGGCTTAATCGGAGCGGCCTTTGGAATGGGCTTTGTTTTTGGACCTTTTATTGGTGGGGTTTTTGGAGACATTGGCAAAAGCCTAGGATCGGAAGCTCCTTTTGGATTAAATTTTTCAGCGCTCATTGCGAGTGGAATTTGTTTCATTAACTTTTTCTTTGCTATTAAGATTTTAAAAGAAAGTCTTACTCCTGAGATGCGACAAAACTTACCAAAAAGAACTTCAAGATTAAAACAAGTTACAAAATTTGTGGGTAAACCTCTATTGGGAAGTTTATTGTTTACCACTTTGTTGTCTACCGTAGCCATGGCTCATATGGAATCCACTATGTTTCTTTTTGTTAAAGAGCGCTTTGAATGGTCACTTAGTTTTGCATCCTACGGTTTCGCTTATATCGGTTTGATGATGGTATTTACTCAAGGTTATTTGATTCGTAAATGGATGCCGAAATACGGGGAAAGAAAACTTTTAGTGATAGGCCTAATTATGGCTGTAATTGGAATGGCTGGGATTTCTTTCACTACAGGTGTTTGGTCAATGCTAGTGGTTCAAAGTATATTGGCTCTGGGCTATGGTTTGTTAAACCCATCCCTATTGGGAAGTATCTCTCTGTCAGGTGAGGCTAATGAACAAGGGCAGTTGATGGGGGTAAATCAATCCATGTCAGCACTTGGTAGAATCATCGGGCCTGCAGCTGGAGGCTTTGTTTATCAATCTGTTGGTAAAACCAGTCCTTACATTGTTGCAGCAAGTTTGTTTTTCTTGGCACTTATTTTTATTGGGAAAAATTATTCTAAACTTCCAAATCAAGGCTTGAGTCGAAAGTAGTAGTTAATTTAGTTGCCGTTAGTTCCATCTTGAAGTATCAGTAGATTTTTGCCGTTATCTATCTCGATAACACTTAATTGGTTACCGCCAAGATCAGCATAAGCACAGCCTCTAAAAAAGGTATTTGTAACAGCCGGGTCGCAGATTGCTCCTAGGGCCCCTGTGTATGTCACAGCTGTTGGACCAGCAGTCCAACTTACATGTTCTCCAAGGGAAGTCCCTGAGCCATCACAACTGCCTGTTCGATAAATATCGCAAGATACATTGTCTGTAGAATAGCAGGCTTGGTTACAATACCAATTGCTAGGGTACAAGGGTTGGAACCCACCAGCATCCTGAAGGTAAATATGATAGTTAATAAGTCCTTCTGGCCGATAACCTGCGGCAACAAAGTCCCCTGGGAAAAACTCTAGTTGAGCTCTAGAGGTTCTCATATTTCCATATAGGGCTGATAGCATAGCAATCCCTTCTTTTTGTTTTGCTCTACGACTATAAGCTACAATATTGGGTACCGATATGGCTGATAGAATCCCTAAAATACTAACGGACACGATAAGTTCAACTAAGCTGAAGCCTGATTCTGAGGTTCTCATATTTAAACTATCGGAAATACCTGAACGAACCTTTACAAAGCCTTGGTTCTATCAGAAATAAAGTCCTGAAGGATCTTAAAACTTCTATTTCAGTAGGCGATGCCTATAACGAATGTCTCATTTTGAAATAAAAACTAAACTTTAGGTTCGGAATTTTAAGTTTTGCAATCCTTCTTCAAAGATCTAATTGGAAAACAGGCTCTGAAAACCTCAGAGAAGAAAAATGAATTGAAGCTATTTTAATAAAAAAGTGAATTAGCCAGCAATTACCAGTTGTATCGCCGAAGATTTGGCTTTTTCAATGATGATCCCCATTGGCAAGAAAACGCCAATGTATTTAGTGTAGATTCTTATGCTAAGAACTACACAGAAAAAGCGGTCTACAAAATGATCGAAAAATAGACTGGTTAAAACTACTGACCGATATCAATTTTGGGAAACAAAGCTTTTGCCTCTTCGTGTTTTTCAGGTGGGATATAAATTCGATCCACACAACGGGTTCCCTCATAAGATTGAAAAACCTTAGTGACTTGCTCAATAGGAAAGGGCTTTGTTTGATGATC
Organism: Bdellovibrionota bacterium; assembly: GCA_036140815.1. Classification (GTDB taxonomy): domain Bacteria; phylum Bdellovibrionota; class Bdellovibrionia; order Bdellovibrionales; family UBA840; genus UBA6502. Next base: position 19,948 of record JAYZXX010000016.1, read on the forward strand.
GTATTGGTCAGTTACATAGATCTGTAGAAAGTTATCTTCACTGGCGGTATTGTGATACTTCGACAGACGAGCTGTTGACGAAGCTACGATTTTTGGAATTTCTGCTTCATCTAAAGTTTTGGAAATTTGCTCAGTTCGATTCGTTTCTCCAAGATGATGAATTTCTAACAATACTTTAAAAGGTTTTCTTTGCGAAATTCGCTTTGCCCAAGAAGATTTAGCAAGGCGAAGGTGCTCAAATAAATGTGAGTCAGTGTAAAGTAGGTATTCGTTGATATCAGCAGGCAGTTTATAAGAACATTCATCGGATGTTAAATAACGATGAAGCATTTCATCATAAACAATGGCCTTGTGATGGAAGTAGACTTGCAGATACATATGATGTCTTGAAATTAAGAAGTCATCAAAGGTGTAAATGGCTTTTCGGTTAATCGCTAATTGCAAGCGTCCATCCACCTGATGGTAACTCAAACTAGAAATTAACCAATCCACATCTACTTTACCATAGGGAGCGCCTGTAAAATAACTATCACGAACTAAATAATCCATTCGATCTGCATCCAGCTCTGATGAAATAACCTGAGATAAAATAGGTCGAAAGTTAATTCCGTCTACTAAAAAGAAATCATCTTGCGCAGGTATTTTTCGATCAATTAAACTAGCAATATGGATGGGATCAATATCAACAAACTGACGACGAATTTCATTAGAAAGATCAGAGTCTGTCACAAATTTGATTGTGTAATCTTCGTGGGTTGCCTGACGGTTTTTACGATCTTTGTAGCAAGGGATTTTTAAGTCTGCCAACATAGGCATTACTTCTTCAGTGGTATGGCTTAAAGGACCGTGACCAATATCATGTAAAAGGGCAGCAAGAACAGTACACTGACGAAGTCGCCATTTTTGTTCCATACGCTCAAAAGGGTATCCTTGAAAAATGCTATCAAACATTAGACCGGCAAGATGACCAACGCCAAGACTGTGTATATAGCGGTTGTGAGTTGCCCCTGGAAAACTAAACTCACCGAAACCAAGTTGTTTAATACTGCGTAGGCGTTGAAAAGCGGCTTGTTCAATGATTGCTTCAAATAGTGGAGTCACCTCAATTGGGCCATGAATCGGATCGCGAATTTCCACTGATACCTCCTGCAGCGCGTTGGCTATGAACCTTTTTTAAGCCGAAAAGGCAAATACTTCAAGTTTTATGATGGCTGTTCAAAAAAATCCAGCGGAAAAACCAATAAAATTCCCTTTCAATGCAAAGCCTCTAAGGCTGATTTTACAGAAAGACTCTGATAAAGTTATAAAGATTAAGCCAAGGAGCGTGGATGAAACAATATTTAAATTTAATGGCAAAAATAATGGAAGAAGGAACCTTAAAAGAAGACCGTACGGGTACGGGAACGAAAAGTGTTTTCGGCCACCAAATGCGTTTTAATTTAGCAGAGGGGTTTCCATTAGTTACTACGAAAAAATGTCACTTAAAATCCATCGTTCATGAATTACTTTGGTTTTTAAGCGGTGATACGAATATTAAATATTTAAAAGAAAACGGTGTACGTATCTGGGATGAATGGGCTGATGAGAACGGTGATTTGGGGCCAGTTTATGGGCACCAATGGCGATCCTGGGCTACCACAGACGGATCTAGTGTTGACCAAATCACCAATGTAATTGAGCAGATTAAAACCAATCCAGACTCAAGAAGATTGATTGTGAATGCATGGAATGTAGGTGAAGTGAGTAATATGGCTCTTCCGCCTTGTCATGCCTTCTTTCAATTTTATGTGGCTGATAATAAGTTGAGTTGCCAGTTGTACCAAAGATCTGCGGATGTGTTTTTAGGAGTACCTTTCAATATTGCTAGCTATGCTTTGCTTACGATGATGGTTGCTCAGGTATGTGATTTGGGTCTTGGAGATTTTGTGCATACTTTAGGGGATGCACATCTTTACACAAACCATTTCGAACAAGCACAATTACAGATGTCTCGTGAGCCAAGAAGTCTTCCGCAAATGAAAATCAATCCAGACGTAAAAGACATTTTTTCATTCAAGTATGAGGACTTTGAATTAACTGGCTACGATCCACATCCTCACATCAAAGGGATTGTGGCAGTTTAAACGAAATACTTATTAAAAGCCTTAGACTCTTTAGAAAAGAAAAGTAAAATATTAGAAAGGGGAGTGTTTCCCCTTTTCATTCAAGGAAAAAAGAAATGAGAGTAATTCAAATCGCCGCAATGGCCGGAAATCGCGCAATTGGAAACAACAATGATCTTCCATGGCACATTCCTAAGGATTTTAAATTTTTTAAAGAGCAAACTCTTGGGAAAATTTTGATCATGGGTAGAAAGACTTATGAATCCATACCGCCAAGTGGCCTACCAAATCGTAAGTTGGTGATCGTAACAAGAAATTTAGATTATCGCCCGAAAGAACGGGATGATGCTGTGGTAGTGACTAGTATTGCCGAGGCTTATAAATACTGTGAAACGCAAACGGATAAGTTTGGCGACGAAGTTTGGATCGCTGGTGGGGCAGAGATTTATAAACAAACCCTAGCACATACTGACCTGATCATTTTAACTGAAATTGAAAAAGAATATGAAGGGGATGCCTTTTTCCCAGAGTTTGATAAAGACAAGTTTGAGCTTGTAAAAAAGCAAGAGCACTCAGAACCTGAGAAATTTGCCTTCTGTTGGTATCAAAAAAAGTAATCACTCAAGGAGCTTAAAAGGCTCCTTTTTTCATGCTTAGCCTTAGTTTTGAGCTTCATTGGGCTACAGCTTTCATTTGAGGACTCAATATTAGGCCTCGTTATAGAGACTTTGAATCTTTCTTAGAGGCTTTATCTATAGAGAAAATCTATAGAGATACTTGGTTTTTAGTAAATCAAAACGAGTTATATATCTAAAATTATTGGTTTTTTTAGAGTAAAACTAGCTCTTTTTGCGTGCCTATAAAACAATCTCTTTGGCTATTTAGTACAGCCTCAATTGTAAAAAAGTTTGCTGCAATGAAGCATAACTTATGCTTAATACCTATATTAGGTCAGCTATTGGATTGTAAGTGCTTGTATTTACATGATTTAAATTAATATGCTTACATTTTAATCTCTTATATTATAAGCACAACTGATGCTTTGCTTCGCTTTTAAACACCATCTTTTTGGCATAATGATTGCTCTAGGGAATGGGTGGGAAATACATTTGAGGAGGGAAGGGTGTTAGCATCTAGAGTTGCGCGCGTATGCGTCGCAGTGCTTCTGTGTTTGTCTTTTGTAACGGGGGTTACAGCAAACGACGGAAACAACGACAATAATAATTCAGGAAACGATAACGGATCAAATTCAAGTTCTAAAGAATCTGGAGATATAGCATCTAAGAAAAATGTGGTGATTCCTTTAACGGAAGAACAAATCATTGAACAGAAATTAATACCAGCTATGAAAAAGGCTCCAAAGAAAGAGTCGGTTTCTGTGTATCGTGCTATGGGAATCTTAGAACGGTCGCAAAAGTATACACATACCCATGCTGCTTTTTCGGTTTTACTAAGGTACAGAAAATATGAAACTGTGGTGGCTGGGATTAATCGTGTCTTTCAGGCCATTGAGAACACAGAGTCTGGCATTTACACTGTGGACAGCTTTTATTTCATTTCTGATTCACTTCAAGCGATGGCAGACTTGATTCAAGAAAACGAAGCAAAAAATCCTCCATCTAAATCCATGCCGCTGGAAAAACAAAAGGCAGAATTGCTTGCTTCACTTGATGTGATGATGTGGATGTTTATTGAAAACCAACAAGGTGGCTACGATCATGAAACTGGTATTTTAGAAGACATTACTGCTTTAAGAGCTAGTGTTGAATCAATGACAAAGCCTCTTCCACATTATCTTCGTAATACAATGAAAAAACTAGGTAACGACCATCCAATGCTTCAGCCAAATTATAGTGCTGAGGATCTTGATTATGTAAGAAATCAATTGGACGTGTATTTCTATAAAGACCAAGATAGAATGTCGGCTTTGGCTCGAATTGATCGAATTAAAGAGCAGTTGGAAGCAGGAATCATCGAGCAACCCGAAGTGATTGAAAGGCTTTTGGCAATTGAGAGAAAAAACTATCGTCGAATTCGCCGTGTAAAACCTGAACATTTAATGTTAATTGGTTTGCCTGGAACGGGTAAAGATACTGCGGCAGAAGCTTATGTGCAGGCAATGTTTCCAGGGGATGAACAGGCTATAGATAAGCATATGTATCGTGTAAAAATCATGAGTAAACAAGCAGACCTTTGGTCAGAGCTTGGCTCAGCCACTGGATATGTAGGCTCAGGCGAATTTCCAAAACTTCTTGATTTTGTAATTGAACACTCTGGTGGTCGTTATATTAAAATGGAAGAAGAAAAAATGTTCGAAACCAAGTACTACATTGTGGAAAATCCAGAATGGAGAGCCAATGGTGGAAGGAACCTTCCAGGAACATTGGGACCTGAAAGTGCGGTAATGTTTTTTAACGAAATGCATGATTGGTCATACGCTAATAAAAATGAATTTCTAAAAGAGTTTTTAGAAAAAGGAATTATCCAGGTTAATAATCCAAATGGTGGATTAAAGACATTAGAGTTTCCTGCAACACTGATCCTGGCGTCAAACAATGGTATTGAGCTTTTAGCGGATCGTCACTTGGATGGACGTCCACGTGGGCAAGCGCAAAGCTATGAAGAGTTAATAAAAAAGTGGAAGACTGTGGCAAAAAACCCGCGTCTTTTAAAATCTTCAATCATGAAACGCCCAAATAACGACGCCGCTGAAGCACAAGATGTTAAAGGAACATCGGAAGAAGTAGGCTCTCGTATTACTAATGTATTACTTTTAAGACCAATATCTCCAGAGGGTCTGGTTAAAATTACGGATATCCATTTGAATAAATTAGCCAAGGATCTCCGTACAAACACCAACTCGAAATTAGGAAAAGTGGAAGTCACTTGGACCCCTGGTTTATCAAAATACATCCAAGAGTATGCTTTTAACGCTGAAGATGCCGCTCGCCCTATGGGAGAGAAGGTAAAACTTTTGGTAGAACCGGTGCTTGATGCCGCTTTATTGGATGGAAAGTTAACTCTAAATGAGAATGACATTGTAGAAATTAAATTAGATGTTCGTGAGCAAGTGGATGGCACGGCAAAATTGGCCTTTGAGTTTTTAAACTCAGATAGAGAGTCTTTTGAACTTGAGATGGAAAAAACTCAAGAGATGAAAAAGATGGAACCTCTTGCGGATCAAGAGATTCAGTATATTCGTGATTTAGAAAATAGAATGGTAAAACGAGTTTACGGTGTAGAAAGCATTGCAAAAAAACTTTCCCAAAGAGTTTTAAGTATGCGAATCAAGGGAAATAAAAACTTTGATGCCAACAAAGAAAAGTCTGAAAAAGCCACTATGCTTGGTTTCTTTGGTAAATCGGCAACCGGTAAAACGGAAACTACCAAAGTTTTGGCTGAAGAACTTTTTGGCGACAAGTCAGCCATTTGGAGAGTGGATGCGGATCAGCTAAAACATCAATTAGATTTCGAAAGACTTTTCGGACATGATTTTGAGCAACCAGATAAGCGCTCTGAGTTTCAAAAAGAATACGACCGTCATAATGGAAGAATGATCGTAGTTTTAGATGAACTTGCTAACGTTAATAAGGAGCTGATCAAAAACTTTTATCCATACTTTGACGAACCAGAGATCGATGGCCGTAGAATGAAGGATGTACTGTTTGTCATCACCGGAAACGCTGGTGAGGAATGGTATGAGGGGATTCCTAAGAATTTACCCGATAACATTCGATTCGATGCCATGCATGAGTCTTATAAAAAGAACATTGGCAAGATTAACTCACAAGAAGCGCTCTTAAGAAAGTATTTCTCTGACGCAACACTTACTCGTATCGGTATGGATAATATGTATTTCTTCTCACCATTAAGCCATGGCAGCATCCATAAAATGTTTGCTTTGAAAATGAATGAGATGATTACAAAAACTTTTGCTCCAACTACAGAGACACATTGGTGGGATTTCTACTTTGAATCAGCCGAGGATAGAGACAAAGTATTAGAAGCAATGGCGAAAGAAGGTTATTCGGTAGAAGAGCAAGGTCGTAGTATTCACCGTTTTGTTCATGAGCAACTTTCTGGGGCTTTGATCGATAGCCTTACCGGTAGAGTTCCTGCTGGGAAAGCTGTTAAAATTAGTTTAGACGCGGAAAAAACCACAGCTAACGAGTTAACGAGAGCAGATGACTATGGTCGCCATACGAAAGGTGTTTATCTAAACATAGAAGCGGATGGATACAGAGACCAAATCTATTTGCAAAGTAAAGCCTATGAGCATTACCCAAAAACCACAGAAATCACGCAGGTTTTTGTGGCTTATCATGAAGCAGGACACGAGATCGTAACAAAAGCTCTTCTTGGAGATACCGTCAAATCCACGGGAATCTACATCATTCCAGGTGTTGCAGATATCGGTGGACGTTCTATCGTATACCTAGGTCTTCAAACTTCTGAAGAGTTAGAGAGAGTTGAGAAAACAGAACAAGCAGTTCTTAGAGAAATGGCTCTTTTGTACGGTGGATTTGTTGCAGAAATTTTAACTTCTGCGAACGGAAGCCATAATGCTGGAAAGAGCAACGATATGGAACGTGCAAACCAACTTGCAGAAGCTTCTATATTGATGTGGGGTAACTCGGAAAGATTTGGTACCAACACCGTGCCTGCAGGTAAGACACTAGCGGAGATGATCGCCAGTTTAACTCCAGAGCAGAGACAGATCTTTAATGAAGAAAAAGAGAGAATGAGACAAGAAGCAAGAAAGATGGCAGAAGAAGCGATCTTGCTAAACTGGGATTTGTTCTTAACTTTAGGAAAGACTTTAGCGGAAAAAGGAATTGTATTAGGACCAGAACTAGAAACGATTTACGAAAATGCAGAAGAAAAGATTTTTGAGTGGGATCCTGAAACGAAATCTGAATTTAATCGTCGTAAGCTAGCACTTCGTAAAGGAAACTACTACAGAACAGAAACGGGTGAAGTGGTTTACTCAAATAGTTTCTTTGGAAAAATGAAATCAAACTTAAGCAAGAAATGGCAAAATTTTACTGCGAAGGATAGCTTTGCAGAGCGTGATGCTGTTTTACTTCATGATTCTTTAATGCCTAGATCTGTAAAAGACATTGACCAGCTTTTAGAAGAAAGAAGAGTTGCCGAAGTAGAAAAGGCTGAAATCATGGACCTACCTTTAGCTCCAAGATTTGACCTACAGGATTCAAAACCAAATTCTTGCAGAAGATCTGCAAAATAATATTCCCGTTTCCAATCAGGGGGTAGGGGCTCTAGCTTTGCTAGGCCCCTTTTTTTGTGTTGTAATTATCAGAGAGAGGGGAGCTTGATGAGCTTCGAAATTTTCACATTAAAATAGATTTTCCGGCGATCAAGTTTTACGAGACAAGAGTTTCGAACAGATAGATTATTTAAAAATCCTCTAGGAAAAAAGACCTGTCATTGAAGAGGAGAATTTTAAAAGATCTACAGCGACTTGTAAACGCCCAAAAGGATTGCTCAATGGTCTTTTGATTAAAGGTCTGTGTTTAAATGAGGCCAATATTGAAATCCTTTGAATAATAGGTAAGGATTAGCGGATAAAAAATTCCAATATGAATAGTTTCTTTCTAATCTCAATGAAAATGTTACTTTTGCTTATATCGAGGGGGGATTTATGAGTAAAACTTTTCTAATTATTTTAGTGAGTTTTTTTAGTTTAAAATCTTTTGCTACAGTTAGTGCCATGACGGAAGTCTTTATTTTGTCACAAGATGATGTCTCTGGGGAATACTACGTTCAAAAGCTTCCATTAGTTGGATGCTTTGGTTTAGCGAAAGGGCCGCAATTAGAACAAGTTGTTTCGCCATATTTTATCCCATCTAATGTGGGCTGTGGTGTTGAAGCATTGGAGTCAGATATTAATGTACTTTCCTGTGCTAAAATTAGTGATTTAAAAGAGTCTGCCGATCACAGTACTTTTTCAGAAGTGCGTGTGGATATTTCTGAATGCCCGCAAAAATATACTAAAAAATTTCGTATTGAAGCCTATAAAGTTATTAAAATGAATTTGGTTACTGATACTAACCCTCGTCCAAAGATTAAGATAAGAGAAAACTAAGCCTGGTCAATTTCAACTGATACACTTAATTGAGGATGAAAAATAGCTATGAGTTTGAGCTCATTGAATGAAATTGTAAATTATTAGAAAGTTAATTCGAACAAAATAGTCATTTTTAGGGAGTTTCATATTTTAGTGAGATTTATCCCAATTAAGAGGGCCAGTATATGCTAAGTACTCAACTTCAATTGATTTATATATTTTAATTCAATTTTTGCTTCGGTATTGTACAACTTTTTCAGTCCATAAAGTTTCTTGTAGAGCCCTATTCGCAATTAAAAGGCCCATTTAGAAGAAGATAGTTCACTATTAAGTGAATTTAATACATGCGTCCAGTGGGTAGACGCAGATTGCGTCTAATAAATTTGCTGTATAGATATTTTCTAGGCTATGTTCCTTGGCATGCGAACGAAAGAAATGCAACAAAAGCAAAACCGAGTTTTCAGGGAGTTATTGATTTCTCAATTTGAAGAGAAATTGAGAATGAATCCTAGGTATTCTTTGCGAGCTTTCGCTAAGTTTTTAAATATTAGTGATTCAGCACTTTCTAAATATGTTCGAAACAAGAGAGATTTTAGCCATAGAACCATTGAACGTCTTTGTGAACGATTGGACATTGATAAAGAGAAAATCTTAACCGACAAGCCAGATATTGATTTAAAGACTTTTGCAACAGAGGATTTCTACTCTAGTTTGTCTGAGCCTTATTATGACATGATTTTGGAAATGGCTGCCGTGTTTGAATATTTGCCGGACCTTGATTTTTTAGCAAAAAATTTAAAGCTGGAAAAATTTGTAGTGGCTACGGCAATTCGTAAGCTTGAAATGGCTGGATTAATAAAAATTGATAGAGAGGAAGGAACATGGGAAAAGACGAATAAACACTATAGTTCCATTTCTAAGAGTTTGTATACATCAGAGTCAAAAAAGACATATCAAAAGCGGATGCTGATGAAATCTCTAGAAGCCATTGAAAATATACCTGTGCAAGAGCGCCAACATACTAGCCTTTTGCTTAGCATATGCAAAGACGATTTAGACGAATTGCGAGAACTGTCTTATAAGATGCAAGAAAAGATTCGAGATATCGCTAATTCAAACAAAGAAAAACATGATGCGATTTATGGTCTACAAATATCTTTATTTCCTATGAGTGATTTAAAAATGGAGGATAAAAATGAAAATTAATCTCTTTGGAGTAGTCTTAGGTTTTATTTTATCTATACAGGCTCAGTCGAGTAATCAGCGAGATGGTGGAAGTCAAATACTTAGCTCTCCCTATATTCAGCAACAGCGTGAGTTGAGGTATTTGGATTTTATTAAAAAATTGGAAACCAATCCTGTAAATGAATGGGAGAGCGAAAACTTTCAAAATAAGTTAGCAAAGATTTTTTTAAATCTTGGATTGAGATTTGAAAGTGGTGAGATTCAGGACCCAGTGATTCTTGGAGTATTAGCAAAGCTGTTTCCAGAAGCTAAGGCGGAGGAAAATGTGATGTCTTATTTAAAGAAAATGAGATTCGTTCCTCCAGAAATAATTTTCGACCCTCAAGACGTACCTGTGAAAGATGGAATTAGCTATTGTTATCAAAATGGGGACAAATTTGAAGAGGTTAGTTCTATTCGAGAGGACTGGGATAGCCCGATTTGTATAAGTATCCAACTAGCAAGTATCGACTTTTTTCGCTCGGATGAACAGTGGCTAGCCATAATAGTTAATGATGTTGCTGAGAAGTTTTCTGGAATAGATGATAAGAATGGCTCGGAAGCTTTGCAAGAATATGTCTTAATGAATATCAATGAACTTTTAGATCTAGAATTAGATTACCATTTTGTATATCGCTCTAAGTTTCATCATGATAAGAAGTTTGAATTTAGTTTGGATCCTCAGTGTAAGGAAAATATAATATATAAAGTTAAATTGAGAAATAATGACGGAAAGCCTATAGATTTCCCGTTAGAAATCACTTGGTATATTGAATATTATCAATCCACGTCTGAGGGGCGTTATTATTCCGATTACTTAGAAAACACCTATCGAAAACTTCGCTTTGACAGTATCGAGCAAGTTGAAGAATTTGGATTTGAAGTCGGTAATGACAGATACCTTAGGATATATTCTCCCGTCTTAATTAAAGGACCATCAAGTATCACTGCAGATTTTGAATGGCTTCATTGTGGCAAGACCATTTTGTCTAAGGAAGACTATCCTAGCATTGCTTTTGGTCATAACAAAAAGATAGGACAGTATTTGGGCTCAATACATTTAGGGAAAGGTTCCATTTTTCCTTTTGGGCAAAATATTTTACCTGATAACAATTTAACGAAGTACTTTGATTTTAGTAATTGGCTAGAAGACACAAGTCCATATTAGACGAATGATTTATACAGATAGGCTTACTTTTTATATTGCGATTAAAATGCATGGAATAAATAGAATTATTAAGCCTAAAGAATTAAGTGCATATCTCTACAGACGTGTAGCTAAAGTCTCACGAGATTAGGAATGCAAGAGAATTAATAGATAATGTTAATTATTGATATATAAATATTTATTATCCCCTCCTAGGGGAAATAATTTGGAGGATAGAAATGAAGTATAAGTTTTTTTCTTTACTGGCTATGTTATTTGTTGCGAGTAATGTTTACGCTAGTAACCAAAGAGATGGTGGCAGTCAAATTTTAAGCCCCCCATACATACAACAACAAAGAGAGCTTCGTTATTCAGATTTTGTATCAAAAATGATTGCGGATTCTAATCTAGTTCTAGGCGAACAAGATTTTCAAGTTAAATTAGCAACAATTTTCATGAACCTTGGGCTTCGTTTTGAACAGGGTTTGATCTCAGACCCTATTTTATTAAGTGTTTTGGAAGAAATATTTCCAGTAGGGAATGCCGAGAAAAATGTGATGTCTTACATAAAGCAAATGCGCTTTGCTACTCCTGAAATTGTTTACGAGCCTAGTGACATCCCTTTAAAGGACGGAGTTAGTTATTGTTATTTTGATGGCACTCGCTATGAAGAAGTGAGTTCAGTTAAAGAAGACTGGAATAGTCCAATTTGCCTAAGTGTGCATTTGGCAACTGTTGACTATTTGCGAACTGATGAACAATGGTTAGCCATCATTGTAAATGATGTTGTAGAGAAGTTTGCAGGGATTACAGATGAAAATGGTTCAGAAGCTCTTCAACAATATGTACTTTTAGATATCGACGAGCTACTCAAATTCGATTTTAATAGAAAGTTCATTTTACGGTCGATTCAGTCTGATAAAAAAGAATATGATTATAGACTTAGTTCCCAATGTAATGAAAAATTAGTATTGGCTCTAGATATAGTTTCTATAGGAAAAACTAGAAAAAGTTTTCCTTATAAACTTGCATGGGCTCTAGAGGTTTGGACTGCTTCTTTAGATAGTTATTATTATTCTTCTATGGATAGAGAGAGTAGACATTACTTTATGTTAGACGAAGGTAACAATCATTTAGAGCTAGAGTTAGAAATCGATGATAGAAAAACCCTTGATTTAATGAAACCAATTATCTGGACTGGACCTTCTAGTATGAGGGCCAATATTTCCGTCACTCATTGTGGTGAAACTATTTTCTCAAAAGACAATGTAAAATTAGACAATCCTTTTTTTGAAGATCACGGACCTTTATTAGCAACAATACATTTAGGGGCAAATTCTGATTATAGCTATGGAGAAAATATTTTCCCTCGAAATAGTATAACGCAATATTTTGATTTCACTCGATGGTTAGAGGATACTGCAAAAAAATAGATAGCGCTCAAATAAGCCCTATGAACTATATAGTGTAACAGTTTTAGACTTTGAAATATTGTACTGGCTGGCTCTTTTGTTTTAAGAGTCAGCTTCTGATTTAGGGAATCCAAACAAATTATAGTAGTATCTGATCGAATTTATCTATCAGCTTACCTGTAGAATTACTTTTTGCATTGGAAATTTATTTTTTAGTGGAAATCTAGCTTGTATTTTTTATCTCTGTATAGTGACTCTAGAGGATGAAACCAGTAATTCCATTAGTTATTAATTTTCGATCTTTAATAAACTGTTCCACTAGCTTGATATGCCCTTGGTTAATCACTGTACTTCAATGCTATTTTATCTATTACTTTTATTTCTGGTCGGGGATAGGATTTCTTCCCAAGGGAATGTAGCTTCTCATAGGGCTCTGTTCACAACTAGAATGGCCCATTGGCTGGTTTCAGAGTTTTAAAATTTAGAAGATTAAAAAATCGATCGCTCTTTATAAAGATTTATGAATAAACCAGAATCAAACTCCATACAAGAGTAGTGTTTTTCTGAATAAGTTCAGGGCCTAGATCTAGAACAACACAGGCTTTGGTCGCGAAATTCTCAAAAAGGGAAACTTGCTGTAAAGATTCAAAACGAGACACCGATAGCTTAGTGTGTGGTCATGAGGACCCACATCACTTTCAAGGATGGAAGTGAAACGATTGATTAATCTTCATGGAGGAGGATTACAATGGGATTAAGAATTAATACAAACGTTGCGTCCCTAAATGCTCGTCGTAACTTGATGGGGACAAAGTTGAACCTAGATCAAAATCTAGAGAGACTAAGTTCAGGTTACAGAATCAACAGAGCAGGAGATGATGCCGCAGGTCTGGCAATCTCTGAAAACTTAAGAGCACAAATTAGAGGTCTTAAACAAGCATCAAGAAACGCACAAGATGGTGTATCTTTGGTGCAAGTGGCAGAGGGTGGATTGAACGAAGTTTCAAACATTCTAATCCGTTTAAGAGAGCTAGCGGTACAAGCAGCTTCTGATACGGTTGGCCCAGTAGAAAGACAGTTCCTAAACGTTGAGTACGATCAGTTAGTATCTGAAATTGACCGTATCGCCGATGGAACCGAGTTTAATGGTACCTCGCTTTTAAGTGGTACAGGTGCAATCTTGGACTTCCAAGTTGGTACACGTAACGATCCAAATATTGATAGGTTATCGTTTGATGCTTCTAAAGCAGATGCGAACAGTGCAGCACTAGGGATTAACTTAACCAGTGTAGCGGATAAGGCTTCAGCCCAAAACTCTCTCGGCGCAATTGACTCTGCCATTGTCAGTGTCTCTGCCATGCGAGCGGATTTTGGTGCGGTCCAGAATAGACTCCAGTCGACAATTAATAACGTTAGTATCGCGCTAGAAAACTTATCAGCAGCGAACTCTCGAATTAGAGACGTGGATATCGCAGAAGAAACTGCCGAATTGACTAAGAACAATGTTCTTATGCAAGCAGGTACTTCTGTACTAGCTCAAGCCAATCAGTCCTCTAATGCAGCGCTATCACTCTTGAACCAGAGTTTCTCTTAATTACTAATCACGATTAAGAGAATTGGTTCTAGATTTTTGACTCCTACCCGGAGTGAATAGTGGGCTACTAAGGCTTATTGTATTCAAAATGTTTCCTGCAAATCGGGGGGCAACACCCCCCACACTTTATAAAGATGCGGGATAAATAGGGGAGATAAAAACTTCCAAAATTGAAAACAGAAATGTTTTTGTAAAAAAACAAAGAAGAAAGCTAAAGCTTTTGGATAAAATGAAAGCTCTAGATAGATCTAGAGATTTACTAAAAGAAAATACTTTTAGTACATGGCAGGAAAACTGCGACTAAAAAAAGAAAGTGATAAAACTTTCCATCTCTTTGTTTCAAAAAAAGGAAACGGGGAGTGAATAACTAAATAGCGATGAAGTATTTAAATCACTTCTTAAGCGATCAAAAAACAAGCTCAAAAGCTTGCCTACATTCTTATGTGCG
>JAYZXX010000017.1:0-24905 GCA_036140815.1 Bdellovibrionota bacterium
GATTTAATTTTTTTAATTGATCTTTTAGCGTTTTAATTTCTTTTTTAAGAGGATCAATTTCTGTCGTTTGAAATTCTTTTGCCGCTGAGTTAAAACCCAATTTTTCTCCGACTCTTTTTGTTTCCAGCTATAATTATCTGTATAATATTTTTATTTGTTTGTGAGATTATTGGTTTGAGTCTCAATATCAGTTTCTAGACTGCTTATTTCCGTGCTAAGTTCTTCCGAAAAAGTTTCTACTTCCTCGATTGAAAGCCTTGATTCCGAGGTTTTTAAAGTTTCAAAGTTTTGCGAAAGCTCTTGGCTCATCGATTCATTAGTTGCGCTTTGAGAACACATTCTTGAGCCTGTTGTAGCTATGGCATTAGATCCAATAGCTAGAATTAGAGCAGTAAATAGGGGAGCGTAGAATTTGCGCAAGTGGCTGGACATACTAATTCCTCATTAAAGTTAGATAATTGGTCGGGCCATTGTATGTGAGCAAATTAATATTCTCAAATTTTTGTACGGACCTGAGAAATGCTTTCAGGATTGTAAAAATAGTTAACGATGATATGTCCTTTAATAAAGTCTGTATAAGTAACTAAAAGAAGTAGGATTATAGTTTTGGATTAAACAGGCCAGAGCTGGATTGTAATTATAGGATTGAGGTTCCAGAGAAGCTGAATGCACAAGATTATAATTACCAATAAAAATCGAAACTTTCTGAAGTAATCACTAAGATAGTCATTTTTGCCATATATTATAGTAAGAAATGTAGGATATAGAAAGCAGTGGAAGAGTTAGGAAGCATCAGAGACAGCCTTGAAAAAATTATAAGCTTGTTTGAGATTTACTCACTTACCAATTCCATTTGTTTGATTTGCTGACAATCTTGTCGGATTTTGCAGATAAAATTTCTCAATAAAAAGAATCATCTTGATAAATTTATTAGCATGACTAATCTGTTTCTAGTAATTTAACTGATCACATCATGGAAACCACTTAGAAGAAGAGGGACTTTTATCTATTCGGTCTAGCCTTGGATATTTACAAAGGAGTTACATTTGAAGAAACTACGTGCGTTAAACCCGGTCCTAAAAATTGCAATTGCAGTTGCGCTCTTTATTTTTAGTAGCCTTGTTTTTCCTTATCAATCTCATACGGGATTCATTACATTATTTCTATCTTTGTTTGTGATCTTTGAAGGCTTTAAATTAGAGCTCTTCTACAAAATATTGATTGCCTTGATCGTTGGTCTTTTTGTAGGTTTTTCTAGCGTATTTGATCCTTCCATGATTGCTGAGATTCGACCTGTAGGTTCTAAGATTTTCATGAATTTCTTAACGATGGCGCTAGTGCCATTGGTTTTTGCTAGTATCTTAACTGGGGTAACAAGCTTAGCAGATATTAACAAATTAAATCGAATTGGCCTGAAAACCATTGTCTATTATATCGGTACTACTGCTGTAGCAATTGCAATTGGACTTAGTATTGCTAACCTAATGCAACCGGGTAAAGGTCTATCTGAAGACATCAAAACAGAATTTAAACAAAACTATTCTACAGAGGCTACCGGCAAAATTAAGTCGGCCGAAGATAACAAAGCTACATTGTTTCAAACGGTGCAAAAAATTGTTCCTAAAAACATCATTAGTACTGTGAGTGGTCCTAAACCAGATATGCTTGCACTTATTTTCTTTGCGGTGGTTTCCGGCTTGGCACTTTTAAAGATTCCACAAGACAAAGCGAAGCCAGTGATTGAATTTTTTGAAGGTATAACAGATATGACCATTCAAATTGTAATCATGGCAATGCGTTTAGCTCCATACGGTGTTTTTGCAATCATCGCATCGACTTTAGCGCAGACCCAGTCCACTGAACTTTTGATGGCTTTAATTCCGTTTAGTATCTGTGTTGTGATTGGACTCTTGGTTCACGTTATTGGTACAAATTCTGTGGTTCTATATTTCTTGGCAAAGCGAAACCCGATTGAAAACTTTAAGAAAATGAAAGAGGTTGCCATTACAGCTTTTTCGACGTCCTCTTCCGGTGCCACTATGCCTTTTACCATGAAAACTGCGGAGCGCGATCTGGGTGTTAAGAAAGATATTTCTAGTTTTGTGATTCCATTAGGAGCAACCATTAATATGGATGGTACGGCCTTGTTTCAAGGTGTTTCGGCCTTATTTTTGGCAAACATTTATGGCATCGATTTAACCATTGGCGGACAACTTACAGTGATTGTGATGGCGGTTATGGCTTCTATAGGTACCGCAGCTGTACCGGGTGTAGGTATTGTTATCTTAACTATGATTTTGGTTTCAGTAAACATTCCACCTGAGGGTATCTTGTTTATACTTCCAGTGAACAATCTTTTGGATATGTGTCGTACCGTTGTGAATGTGGTAGGGGATATGGTTTGTTCCATTTACATCAATCATGGTGAGGAAAAAGCCGCGAAGTAAAAGCAAACTAAAAATGAATTTTGAAAAGCTCCAACTTATAGTTAGGGCTTTTTTTATGCCGAATTTTTATTTTTGCTTTGAACGTAATTTTCACGAATCCATACTCGAATCCGTTTAAAGACTTCATCCGTTACACCAAAGAATTCAAAGAAGCTTACGTAGCTTTCGCCTTCTTCTTCTTTTTCAGAATAGTAGCAGCGACCAATTAATGGGTCTCCATTATCTAGATAAAATATTTTAGATATAAAGCGCATATAGGTTCCTTCTTTAAAAGGAATTTTAT
The DNA here is from genome assembly GCA_036140815.1 of Bdellovibrionota bacterium. GTDB lineage: Bacteria > Bdellovibrionota > Bdellovibrionia > Bdellovibrionales > UBA840 > UBA6502. The sequence goes on from JAYZXX010000017.1 coordinate 2,731, forward strand.
ATCTTATGGCAATACCATGTTCACTCACTTCAACCATTTCTACATCTGTGGAAAGCACACTGGTTTGCGAGTTTTTGAAATAGTCTAATTGGATATGACTGATTTCATCTTCAAAAGGAAAAACATAAAGCATCATTTTTTGTTTCACTAAATTTCTATCGATAGGGCGATAAAAGAAGTCATCGGTTTCATCAAACTCAAATTTACTTGATTTAGCCTCTCCTTCTTCTAGCCCAAGGATAATTATTTTAACTTTTTTTCGATCAGGCTTTAATCCAGCTTTGTTGATCATTTTGCGAAGGTTTTTCATGAATTCAGGCTTGTCATCACTGCGAATCAATGCACCATCCAAGTATATTGCATAAATCTTACCTAAGCGATTGTTTTCATGACGTTGCTTCTCTGGGCGGTATTGGTGAGTGATATCACTGATACTTAGTTGAATACTATTGGCCTTGTGTTTTGCTTCGACGCGAATCCTAGCTGGAGAGCTGTCTTTGGAGACTCCCCAAACATCAAGCCTTCCTTGTTGCCCTGCCATTGAAACTTCAATGAATTCATCAAATTCTTCTTTTGAGTACTCATGAATAAAGCTTTTCCAAAGTTCAGGATCATTTTTAAATTCTTGCAATTCGTAGCCAAAACAATCGTATTCTTTATTGCTTTCTAGACTGATCCGAAACATTTTTCCTTCCGACTTTGATACTTCAAATTGAAACTTATCTTCCATAGGAACAGCGCGATATCTTTCCGATAGTGGAACGAAATTATTTTCTTCTTCGTCTTTTTTCTTTTTCTTTTTTTTCTTCTTCTTTGCTGCTTGTTCTGCGTAAATACCTAGGCCATGAAGCTTATTAAATTCTTCCAAAGGGTTTTTAAACTTTTTTGCCTCGTTAAGTTGAGCCATAAAATTGGTATAACCTTTGTAACTATGTACAGCAACATTACTAAAAGAGTCTTTGTAGACCTCTTCGATGGACTTTGCTGTGTTTGGGTCGTTATCAATAACGACGATGTGCTTCATGGTATTAGAGTTATCGGTAGTAGGGGCAGAAGATACTGCTTCGTTATGGTTGTAAGCCTTTTCAAGGTTCAAATCTCTTTGCATTGATTTACGAACGTTTAATAGCTGTTCTCTACGAACACCAAAGTAGCTGAAGTACACTAAAAACTGACCCGGTACACTGGGGTGTGGTATATTCATATAACATCTAGCTAGTAAACTAGGGCTTTCCTTGCAAAAAAAGATTTTAGAATAAAAGCGAGCAAATTGCCCTGGCTTAATTGGTTTAGGATTTCGGATTGCTAAACCAAACTCAGAAATCTCTTCAATTTTTCCTAGTTTACCAATAGCGATAGGTTCTTCTATTTGCGCCTTAGCTAAGTAAGAGGGGTCGATTTTTTCACCCAGTTTAAAAGCAATTTCTAATTTTTGTAAAAGTAATTGCTGATCAACAGGTTTGAAAATGAAATCGATAACTCCGTTTTGTTCGTACTCTTGTAAATGTAAATCTTCGTAGTAATAGCCAAGAAAAATCAATTTCGTTGGACTTTCTTTGTTACTGAGCCCTGCATCAGTGATTTTTTTCAGTAAAAACTCAATTCCTTTTTTAGGTTGATCTCCTAAAAACTCATCAGCCATAAAGAGTAGGTCAATTTCTTTATGAATTTCATCATTTCCTAAAGCGTTTGGCAGTTCAGGGTCGGGGCTTTCGGAGCTAGCGAACTTTCCACGATCACCTTCGATGTATTTTTCTGCAAAGGCATCCATAGAACTAAAGATATCTACGCGAATTTTTTCTTCCGCGTACATTTCCATCGTCTTTAACATGACATTGGAAACGATACTATCCTGTTCAATGATCACTACTTTCTTCATCACTACCTTTACTATTCGTCTTCTTTAGTCTTTTCGACGGTTTATGACTTGCTCTTGAGATATAATGGCCCTTAGAATGGATTCTAGGAATAGGTCCAGGGGTTTTGAATGCAATTGATTTGGTTTTCTGTTTTTGCGGCTTTAGGGGTAGGCTTTCGCCTAGTACTAACTAAAATTTCTGTTAATGGTTTTGGTTTTGGAATCTTAGTTTGCAACTTTGTCGGAAGCTTTTTAATAGGACTTACTCAGTCAGGCTACTTAGATAAATATTTTGTTGGGTCTACAAAGTTTCTTTTTATGCTAGCTTTTTTGGGAGCTTTAACAACTTTTTCATCCTATGCATTAGAATCTTCTCGATATATTTTACAGCAAAAATGGGGAGTTTTAGCGCTATGTATTTTTTCTCATAACCTTCTTAGTATAAGTGCTTGTTATATTGGATTGCGTTTATTTACTAAGATAAGTTAATTTGTAGATGCAACGGCGCGGTATAAACTGCTTTAGTTGCCTAGTACTATAACAAAAATCTTTTTAAGGCCTATATTCTTTTTGTTTTATTTAAGTATTATTTTTGCCTTGGTTGAAAAATTCGACACTTTGATATATAACTACTCGGCACACATTATGGAAAGTTAGGAGGAATGGGTGGTGGAAACTCCTTTGAGTCTGGAAAAGAAAACAGCTAGTGAAGACCGTCTTGCGAAATACTCGAAATACGGAAAAAATCACGAAGACATCTTAGCAATGTCAGAAGATCAGTACCCAGAATTTACTCTTGCGAAGAACAAAGCACGTTTTTTGCGTATGGTGAACTGGTACAAGCAAAAGCAAGAGTGGTTAGAGGTTGCTCCTTTGAGTGCTTTGACGAAGCTTTTCAAGCAACAAACAAAAGAGCTTGAAGGAATCCGTGCTTGTAAAATGGATTACGAAATGGAGCTTGAGATGGATACTTTGACGCCAAGTCAAAGATCCTACCGTCGTGATGAGCTTAAGATGTATGAAATGCACGAGCGTTTAGCTGTAAGCTTGATCTCCAAAATGCAAAGAAAATTAAAGGCCGGTCGCCGTTAATTTTTTTGCGTAAATGAAAAACGAAAATCTCCCACTTAATATTTTAAGTGGGATTTTTTTGTTCGTAAAAAAATCATCTCCAAAAAGGTGGCAGTCACCTTTCCAATAGGGCGACAGCCACCCTTTTCATGTTATAAAAAAATATGAAAAATCCGTATCTGTAAAATGGATTACAGGGCTGAGGAATGACTTTTATATTCTTCTGAGATTGAAACGGATATCTAGCCAGGCTATTTTCTATTACTCTCTATTTTTTTCAAAAAAGATCATTTATTTCAAGTATGACTTTTTACTGTGCTAATTATGTAAGCGGTGAGATTAAAATATTTAGCTTCTATATAGGAAAGTTTCTAATGAAAAATATATTTTATGGAATAATATTATTGTTTGCAATTTCAAGCTTTGCAGAAGAGAGACAAGTAAATATTGAAATTCAATTGGCTGGTCAAGATGAGCTGTATACTGCTATTCAAAGAGAATATGCGGACAAACTAAAAAATGGGGTTAAAATTGAAGCCTACGTTAGTTTGAGTGATCAAAAGATGAACCTGATTTTTCGATCTTCAAAAAATGAAACTTATTACGTTTGTGATTTAAAGGTGATTGATAGAAGTTCTGAATTTGAAAGTGAGCTTATCGACTTCAAGGATGAGAACTGCGTTTTAAGAGCAAAGATCGATATTTAAAAGAATTTATAAGTATGAGCCGAAAGAAGTTTTCCTGAAACGAAAAACCTTTATACACATCAAAATTGAATTAGTTCAGAGAGAATATCATCGACGCATTGTTTTGAGTTGAGAAATTCTACGTCTTTGGTCCTGACAAAATCTTAACTTGATGCATTTTTCTAAGTACTTGTATCAACTAAGGAAAAACAAAATATATCAAAATAAGAAAAAAGTACTTCAGGTCTCAGTTTGATCCGCCGATAAGATAGTGTGAATCGGTTTATGGTTCCAGCAATCTATGTTAATTATTAAGGGGGTTATATTTATGGCACGTTCGTTAGTGATAGTAGTAAGCGATGACTACAACGAAATCCAAAAAGCTCGTACTTGGGGTCAAGAAAGTGGCTACGAAGTAAAGGCTTATACTTCTGCTCAATGGGCAGCTGGTCTTGAAGATCCATCTTTTAGATCTAATGTTAGCAATCAAGAATTAAATCTTTCTGTAGGTTTTGGTGGACACTCTCACAGTGTAGTGGCAAGTGCTCCAGTTAAAGAAAGCACAGGAGCCACTGTCCTTCCATTCCCTGGTGTAAACCAGCACACTGGAAAACGTGTAGCTACTATTAATGAAATTGAGTCCATGGCCATCGAAAATGCAATTTTCGAGTTTAAAGGTAACCTAACTGAAGCAGCAAAAGCTTTGGGAATTGGTCGAGCTACTTTGTACCGTAAAGTAAAGCAATATGGAATTGACCCATCTGCTGCTCGTAGAAAAACAAGCCACGCAGCTTAATATTCTTTAATCAATTATAAGTTTCAGTAGCAAAGAGGGTTTCAAGGCTCTCTTTGTTTTTTTGTGTTGTCATTTGAAAGCTTTAGTTCATTTAAAACATTCTTTATGCATTGAGTATTATCCGACCACTTTTTGAAACAGCTTACTGTCCATTTGACTAGTTTTTCTCAGAAAAGAAGGGATGTTTTTTTAAATCACATTTAGATCTTCAAATTTGAGACAAATTTGCCGAGAGAGGAGGGAATTAAGGAGAAAAAGATGTCTGTAATTTTGAGACTTAAGCTAATGGTGTTTGGGCCGATATTTATTTTTTTGGCGATAGCCGTTTATTTTATAACGACTGACTTTAAAACCTATAGTGAGTCCCAAGTAGCCAATGATAGTGTTGGTTTGCTAATAAATATTAGTAAATTTAATAACCGGCTACAGGAAGAAAGAGGAATGGGGGCTGCGTTTATTGCAGGAAATATTCCATTTGAGAAAATAGAGAAGCATAGAAAAGATGTGGATGAACTACTTGTAAATTTGCGCGCTAGTATCGCTTCTTATTCCTATGAAAAAGACTACATTAAAGAATATTCAGAAGCTTTAAACCAACTTGATCAGTTTCGTAGTAATGTTGAGGACAGAAAGCCTGTAAATCAGCATTTAAAAAATTATACGTCAATCATTCACAAGGGCTTTGAGTTCTATAAATTAGCCGTGTTCAAAACCAAAGACCTTCCGATTATTTCAAAGATGATACAATCAAGTTTGTCTCTTGAGTTTGCAAAAGAGAATGCAGGGATTTTACGTGCTAATCTCTCTAATGACGTGGGAAAAAATCAAGTGCTATCCGAGGCTAGAAAAATTCAACTTTCGAAATTTTACTTTTCTGTAGAAAATTATATTAATGTAGATGTATTGAATCTTCCAGAAAAAGAACTAGAAAAGTTGTCAGAGTTTAGAAATCAAAAACATTGGAAAGCAGTCCAGTCTGTATATGCAAGACTGTATATGATGAGCAAAGATGGTGATTTAAATGAGGACCCGGTTGCTTTTTTTGCAACCATTAGTAAATCTGTTTCTTATATAGATGATGTGATAGGGGCTACCTTTCAAAAGATACAATTGAATTTAGAGGAACAAATTTCAGCAGCTGTTTTTAATTTGTTTAAAGTTACTGGCATTTCGTTATTGTTTTTAATTGGACTATATTTATTTGGGGCTAGCTTAATGAAATACTTTTTAACAAGTATTTTTAGAAGTATTAATGCAATGGAAGAGCTAGTAAAGGGTAACATCAGTTCTAGCAATGAGAAAGTTCCACAGGATGAGTTTGGTAAAGTTTTTTCTTCCATAGAAAATTTAAAATTAAGTCTAGTGAATATATTTAAACAAGAACAAGTAAATTGGCAGCAAATAGGACAGTCGTTGGAAGCCCAGAAGCTTGCTGAGGCAGAGGCACGTAAGTTGGCCGAGTTGGCTAAGGAAGAAAAAGAGCTGGCATTGAAAGCTGTAAAAGAGGCGGAACAGGCAAAGAAAGTTAGTGCTGACAAAGAACTGGAAGCGGTAAAAGCATTGGATAGGGCCAAAGAATCTGAGGAAGAATCAAGAAGAATGGCTGAGTTAGACCGACGTCGATTAGAGGTTATTAGGGAAAATGCAAACGAATTAGCCGTTGCCTCTGAAGAATTAAGAGCTTCGGGGAGTTCTTTGAGTGAAAACTCAATTGGTGTGAAAAATACCATGCAGGAGTCTACAGAGAGTTTTTCTGGGATCCATGCACAGTTAGGTGAGATTATGGATACGGCCAATGAGTTGATAAAACTAGCTGGAGAGGTGGAGAGTTCATCCAGTCAAACCAGTGTTGTAGTGAAAAATGGAATTGAAAGATCTGAAGCATCCAAAAAAACAATGAAGAAATTTGAATCGATTCTTGAGCTTGTATCGAAATCATTATTGCAAATCAACGAGATCGCTTCTCAAACAAATTTATTGGCTTTGAATGCGACCATTGAATCTGCTAGAGCTGGGGAATTCGGTAAAGGCTTTGCGGTTGTTGCTGAAGAAGTTAAAAACCTTTCGCAGGAAACTGAAAAAGTAACTTCCAATGTAAATGAGCGAATGACAGAGCTACGCGAAGCATTTGAATCCATTGATCTTACAGTAGAAGGATTTTTTGAAAGCTTGCAAAGCGTTGAAGAGCAACAGTCGGTAAATTTAAAATTAGTGGGTGACCAAATGACTAAGGTGAATCTGATGACTTCTAAGGTTAGTGGTATGAACCAGGAGTTTAATGCTGCACTTACTAAAATTTCTGACCTAAATATCGTTATCAATGGATTCACCGGACAGGCGGATGAAACTTTGATGGTGTCCGGCAAAATGACGGAAATTTCAAGCAAGTTGAATCAATCTGCGGCCTAAAAAATTGCAAATTTGAAAGCCATGGTCTTGAGGCAACTCAAGGCCATTTTTATTTGTTAAACTACCATGCTAATATTTTATGATTCGATATCCTTTAGTTTGAACTAGATTTCGGTAATAATAAGCTTTTTTGCTATGAATTAAAAATAGACCTCTGTTTAGCATTTTGGAACGATTTGGAACATCTTTTTGCTCAAAGTAGAGCTTCAAAGAGAACTCTGATGCTTAAAGCTTAGTCTATTGTATTTTTTTTTGATGCGATCAATGGTTCAAAGAGGCATAATTTAGTGGTTTAGGAGGATTTATGAAAGGGATTTTAAGCTGTTTACTTTTAGGTTTGTTAGTTGGTTGTGCTACGACTCATGAAGAGAGAAGTGAAGTAAAAGAAATCGATACAAAGTTAGATGAAGCTCAAGATGTGAACGGCGAAAAACTTGGGATCAAAGATAATACCATCGTTATTCAAAAAAAGAGACTGTTGGCAGAAGAACTAAGAGAGTTGCAAAATTATACCTACGGATTAGAAGCGGAAGTTTATGGTTCAAGAAAATATGGTTCAAAAGGTTTATACGGAGTTTATCGAGATTGTCAGGCTGAGTTGTCTTCTAGTAAATATGGTGGCAACGGTGAGCTACCTTACATTGAACCAGCGGAAAGATTGATCGAAGATCAAGAAAGCATGAGCTTTGGTAAAGACGAAGACAATAAACTTGTTACTGTGACGGAAGAGTTTATTTCAGAAAGAATTGATCGTTTTAAAAAGTCTCGTGATACTTTAGAAAAACGTCGAGCTGAGTATGAGTTGAAAGTTCGTGTTTGCAAGAATAAGTTGAAAAATGCGAAAGAAAAATCTGAGTAAAACTTAGAAAAGAAACTATGATTACCAAGCTCCTGTTAAAAGCGGGAGTTTTTTTTTGCTACGACACACAATATTTAAGAAAAAAGATCAAATTATTTGAAGCTTTCTAGCGATATTTAATTGTTGATGGAAGCAAATTAGGGGAGAAGCATCTTTGCAAGAAAATAGTGGCTTAAAGGAAAAGTTATTAGTCGTTTGGTTCAGTTTATAAAACACCAGGGAAATGTAGATTTTATTGGCTTGGCAGAGCCTCATATGAGTTTTTTACATAAACACAATTCAGTGCTGTAAATTTCGGCGTTTTTTCTTTCGATGATGGGTATCTCTGTTATTCTCGTGAAATGAGTCATATTCAAGGCGATCTATTTGAGAGCTTCTCCCACTTTCTTCAAAGAGAGTATCTTCAACGACTGCAGAACAATAAGTACTACAGCGTTAGGAGGTTTGCTAAGGATTTAGAAATGGACGACTCTACTTTAGCGAAAATCATGAAAGGCTCTAGAAAGCCTGGTCGTAAAGTGATTGAAAGTTTAGTACAAAAACTAAGTCTTTCTGGAGTGGATTTAAATCAGTTTTATGGAGAAGGAAAACTTAATTTTAAGCATTTAAATGTAGATGAAAGCCTGTATCATTCTGATTGGCACTATCATGCTATTTTGGAAATGACTTACCTCGATGATATTGTTTTGGGACCGGAGTTTATCGCAAAGACATTAAATATTTCCAAAGCTAAGGCGAGTATAAAAATGGAACTTTTGATTCGTAAAGGTTTCCTAGGAAAAAATGCATCAGGTAGGTGGTATGATCAGCAAGGGAATATTACAAATAATATTCATCCTAGCTTTGAGCATAAAGCTTTGAAGAACTATCAATGTAGTTTGCATGAGATTTCCAAGAGATCTATTCAAGAAAATTCAGCATTAAAAAAAGATCATGTTTCATATATAACTGCTCTAGATAGCGAATTGATCCCTGAAATAAAAGTGATACTTAAAAAGTGCCGAAGAGACATCGCCGATCTAATTGAAAAAAAATCTGTCAAAAAAGATAGAGTTTATGCTGTTACCACAAATTTATTTAGCTTAGATGAGAGGGATAGGGATGAAGAAAGTTAAGTCACTTATGGAATATTTAGTTCGGGTTTTTCTTCTATGCTCATTCTGTCATGTGTGCCTTGCAGGAAAGGAGTCTGGGAATACTAGAGGAGATATTAGTTCTCCTCATTTTGCGAAAGGTTCTAAGTGTAGAAATACTAGTTTTCTGGCTAGTGAATATTACCCAAAACACTTACCTAAAGTGGAAGAACAACTGCAGTTTATACGCAAAATTAGCCTAGTAATGTATTTAAAAATAAAAGAAGAGATAGAGCGTACATATGTTTGTCAGGCAGGTAATATGAAAGACTTGGAGGCTTACTCAGGTCAAAGGGATCAACCTGCAATCATAGAAATGTACGGTCAAGATGTAGAACCAATCTACTACAATAATCTTATGGAGCCATTAAGAGAAAGTGTAGCTGATGAATTTAATTCTAGATTATGGGATATGTATAAAAATGGCCAAATAGGTTATCAAGACTTCAATGAACAAAGAGCTGTTTATTTACCTCAATTGGACAATGCAAAAAAGTTTAATAATCTATATTTAAACGAATTTTTAATGTTTGGAATTGCAGAAGATACAAAAAAGGGCTCTGGCTATTCAGAGGATCATCGAGCTGGTGTATTTATTTTTGAGATGCTTCATCCAGTTTTTAGAATGGCGGGATATCAAATGTTTGATAAGACTGAGTTTTTAAATGCTGTGCTTGAGCGAAACTATAATGATCTACTTAGTCAATTTGAGAAAGTGGGAGCTTTGGATGAAGAATTAAAAATGACTCAAGATATTTGTCTATTAAGTTCTAATTATTGTGTGGAGTCATTGTTATTGTTCCCTGAAGAAGTGAGATTTTCTGTTCTAGTGGATGAAAGTAATAAGAGCATTACAAAAGTTTTAGAAAGTATCATTCAAAATGGCGGTATAGAGAAGCTTGCTGGTGTATTTCCAGAGAAAGACTTAGTTGCAATTAAAAAAATGTTTCATGGCGTTTCATTTAGTTTAGAAAGTTGCGGTTATACAGTGCCAGATTCCCAATATTTTTTAGTGAATAGAATCAGGGAGTGCATAAGCTTTGCTATTGAAAGCTTAGGTTTTGAAATTAGTTCTAAAAATCGATTCGACATATATGAAGCCAGACGTTGGTTAACTTCTATTCGTGTTTATGGTACCAGAGGACTAGTTTCTATCGAAGACTTTCGAGCTGGAATTGGTGCTTTTATTAGTCTTACAGCTAGATCTAGGAAGTCATGGGAATTAGTGGTTCAAGAAATCGGTGAAAGCTTTGCTAAGCCCGGTTCCGCAAATGATTTTTACCTTGAGATTTTGAAGTCCTTGGATCTTGCGAATCTGCCTTTAAAGCGCAAAACAAAAAAACAATAAAAACTTTATTGATGCTTGGTTCAGATGCTACTGGCTCGTCAAAAAATATTTATCAGTATAGATTTGAAAATCAATAGAAGGGAGCCAAATTTTCAAAATCTCAAGGGCTCCCATGGATGAACTTAGCCTATTAAATTCTTAATCTAAATCTTGGTGGGCGTTTTTGGTTTTTTTTGAGAACCGATTCATCAAAAAAGTCCATTGCATAACATTGAACTTTCGCTGTGAAGAACTTTTCCGTCGACAATTCTGGTATTTTTAAGGCGCTAAAATGACTGCTAGGGGCTAAGTTACCACTATTATAAATTCCAGGTTGCAGTAGATTTATTTCACTCGTATTCGAATAACCTAAAGTCTTTCCCTCCAGGTTTGTAACCTCAATGCCAATTCTACCTCCGTAATCCAAGGAGGGGTTGACTCCAACAGTAACATGAACCACTAATGATGTATTTTTTAAATAATAGTATCTATAGTTTGCGTATTCCCATTTTTTTTCTATTAGAGGATTGGGGATTTCAAGTTCTTCAGTGGCAATTACCTCTATTTTTTTATTATCAGATATTGTTTTTTTAATAACAGATTTTTCAATTTCCAACTCTCCTAAGCCTAGGGAAAATTCAGGTTCACAGACCACCTTTGGGCTTGCCCAACTAAAGCAAGGGATGATTAGAATTGAAATTAATAATTTTTTGTAGCTTTTCATATAAGCCTCCTTTTTGAGAACTTATAGCGGAATTAGCGGGAGATTATCCAGACTCCTGGTCTGATTTGTAAATGGGGAATGGGCAAAGCTTTGCCCATATAAAAGCTTTAAAAATAAATTACTAGTCCTAGTCAAAAGCTAAAGATCATAGTGAAGACTCAGCTAGGAAATATACAGGCTTTAAATCATTTAGGCCAAAAAGCTTTTAAGCTGCACCAGAGCCTTAAACTTAATTGATAAGAGTTTTAATAAGCATTTAGGCTATGTTTTTATAAGTAAAACTATTATGCTCATGGGCCAATTTTATGGTACTAATCTTGAACTACAAGTGGGGGAGAAAGAAAATTAACGCTCAAAAGGAAATTAGGGCTATTTGACAGATAAATTCTGTACATTGTGTGCCGAAAATCGTCCTTTGAGTGTAAAACGCATTTAGGAGCTTATTGAATGAAAAAAAGCATCTCCACCATTTTTGCAGCGAGTTTATTTAGTAGTATCGCCTTAGCTACGGTGATAAAACAGGGCCAGGTTATAGACGCTCGAGGGTCTACAAATTTATTAGAGACCAAAAAACCGGGTTCGATTCCTGATAATAAATCTACTGAAGAAGCAGAAAATATTGAAGAGTCCATTGGAGCAAATCAGTTAGCTATGTTGCAGTCACAGTTACAAGGGCAGGGACAAGAGCAGTCTATTAATCCTGAAGCTGTTGATTTTAATAATATTAACCAAGAAGTTATTCGGAAATTTAAGCTTCCCTTGTTCCCAGTTTATGATTATCAAATCATGCTATATTACTACGGCATGAAGTCGAAAAAGTCTTTCGTCGAACTTTTGATGACTCATGTTTCACCTGTTCACTTGCCGAAAGAGGTGCAGCAAGAATATTATGCAGCCTATGCTCTACAAAGTAGAGATGCAATTGCTAGTCTAAAAGCCAAAAAAGAAGCTGGAGAGGATGTTTCTATGGAGGCTTTAAATCAGGTGGCATTGGCCGCAATGTTATATCGACCACCTACAGAAACGATTCTTGTAGCAAAGTCTGATAGAGCTTCAGCAAGAGCAATTTACGAAGCGGAAACTAATTATGAAATTATTAAGAAGATGCTTGAACGCTTTAGTCTTTCTGATAGCTTTAAACAATTTTTACCTTCGGATTTAATTTTTGGCTCAAGTACTCTTCCCGGTCTTTTGGATTTTCTTAAATGGAATGCCTCATGGTTTGCTGAAAGTGGGAATTTTTCTGTAACGGATGAAGAAATGCAAGCCATTCAGGCTTTACAAGCATTCGTAGAATCAAGAAATTTACGAAAAGAAATTTCCATTGCTGATTGGGATAATCTACCGGCCTATAGTATGTCAGAATTAAGAATGAGAGGACAGCAATGGCAGGCTGAAAGCTTTAGCCCTGCATTAATAGAAGACAAAGCGCTTTTGGCTGAGTTTAGAAAAAACCAGAGGACTTGGGTGTACTCTTTGATCAAAACTGCTAAAGAAAATGTTAAAGAAATTGATGTTCGAATTGCACCAAAACTTGCCATGATTTTTCATGAAAAGAAAACAGAATCAGGTTTTGGCCAAGAGAACCCTATTGAAACAGCGGAAGCGATCGAAAAGGCAAAAGAAAGAAAAGAGGCTATGAATCGTCAAGAGGAGCTGTACAGACAAGGTATTTACGATAGTGTAGGGATTCCTAGTGCTAGCAGTTCAGCGGTAGTACCTGACTATGTTCCAAGCTCTGATGTACCAGAGTCAGATGTGCCGGTATCAGACGTACCCACATCAATAGACTATTAAATTTATATAAGTCGAGTATAAGCCTGGTGAAAACCAGGCTTTTTTTTGATTTAAGCTACTGAAATTCTAGCTATTTTTCAAAGATGGGGCAATTTTGTTAAGCTCACTAGGCAAGGGCTGTAAAATCCGCTATAAGGCCCTATGCATTTATCCGATTTTGATTACCAATACCCTGAAGAGCTAATTGCTTTAGAGCCTCAAGAGAACTCTAGGGTGCTTTTAAACAATGGCTTGGAAAACCAAGAGATTAGTCTTGAATCCCTTATCGAGCTTTTTGCCCCTGGGGATGTATTGGTTTTAAATGATACCAAAGTAGTTAAGAAAAGACTCTTTGCAAAACACCAAACTCAAAACACGGAAAAAGAAATGGAAGTTCTTTTTTTAGAGCCGGTTGCAGAGCGACAGTGGCAGGTATTGTTTCCAGTTAGCCGAGTTAAAGATTCTCATAAGTTGCTTTTACCGGAAGGGATTGAAATTAAAATCATTCAAAGAGGCAAGCCTCAAATCGTTGAGTTAAGTAAAGAAATTGATCTTACTTATTTCGCCAAGCATGGAGAGCTACCACTTCCTCCATATATTCAAAAAGCTCGTGGAAGTCGTCATGAAAAAAAAGAAGATGAGTCTTGGTATCAAACCGCTTGGGCAGAAAAAGAAGGCAGTGCCGCAGCTCCTACCGCTAGTTTACATTTTAAAGAAAAGCATCTGCGAGCCTTAAAAGAGCATGGTGTGGAAATCTTAAAGCTTACACTTCATGTTGGATTGGGAACTTTTTTACCAGTAAGTACTGAGAATCTAGAAGAACACATAATGCATAAAGAGTGGATTGAGATTCCGAAAAGCACTCTAGAGAAAATAAATCAGGCGAAAGAGCAAGGAAACAAAGTTTGGGCATTGGGAACCACAGTGACTCGTTCTCTAGAATCTTATGCTAATCAACTTTTGGAAGAAAAAAAGTATTCTTACGTTGGTGCCTCGGATCTTTTTATCTATCCTCCTTATGAATACAAATTGGTGGATGTATTACTAACTAACTTTCATCAGCCCAAAACCACATTGATGGCTTTGGTGGCTGCCTTTACAGATATTGAAAATCTAAAAAAAGCTTATTCATGGGCGATCGAAAATCGTTTTCGCCTTTTTAGTTATGGAGACCTTAGTGTATGGATGAAAAAGTAGGGAATTTTAAAATTGCTGGAAAATCTGGAAATGCTCGTGCCGCTGAGCTAACTACTTTTCATGGAAAAATCGAAACACCAATTTTTATGCCTGTAGGTACAAAAGCCACAGTCAAGGCAATGCTTCCTGAAGAGTTAAAAGACCAAATTGGTGCTCAAATTATTTTAGGCAACACTTACCACCTTCATCTTCGCCCCGGTGAAGACATCATTAAAAAATTAGGTGGTTTGCACAAATTTATGAATTGGGATGGCCCTATCTTAACCGATAGCGGTGGCTTTCAGGTGTTTTCTTTGTCTAAATTGAGAAAAATGAGTGAAGAGGGCGTAGAGTTTCGTTCCCATATTGATGGAAGAAAGCATTTTATTAGTCCAGAAAAATCCATGCAAATTCAAATGGATTTAGGCTCTGATATTATCATGGCTTTTGATGAGTGCTTAGAGTATCCAGCAGAGCCTTCTCGAATTAGAGAATCTATGGCTTTGACTCATCGTTGGTTGAAGCGTTCTAAAGAGGCTATGACTCGAAAGGAGAGCCTTTTGTTTGGTATCGTGCAAGGTGGTTTAGACTACAACTTAAGAATGGAATCCATGGATCAAATTTGTTCAGAAGATCTGCCTGGATTTGCATTGGGTGGATTTAGTGTGGGTGAGCCGATCCATTTGATGCATGAACTGGTGGATAAAGTGGCTCACAAAATGCCAGAGAGCAAACCTAGATATTTAATGGGAGTTGGAACTCCTTTAGATCTAATCCTTTCGATTGATGCTGGGATTGATATGTTTGATTGCGTCCTACCGACTCGAGTGGCACGTAATGGAACTTTGTATACTTGGCAGGGGAAAGTAAGTATTAAACGTGCTGAGTATAAGGAAGATCCTTCTCCATTAGACCCTGAGTGTGATTGTTACACTTGTACGAATTATTCTAAGGCTTACCTTCGCCATACCTTCTTGACTGGTGAAATCATTGCCTCACGTTTGAATACGATTCATAATTTGCACTTTTATTTGCAGGTGGTGAAACGTGCGCGTAGGGCTATTTTGGAAGGGACTTGGGAAGAGTATCGGGATGATTGTGTTCGTCGCTTTACGCAGACTAGGTAGTTTTTTTGGGGGGGATTTTCCTCCTCGGTTTATCTGTTCGAATGATGTGGCTTTCTGAAGCAAAAGTGTTTTGGGTGGATACTTTTTTCGTTCTTTAGCTATGGTTTGTTTGTGTTTTTATTTGGGGTGGCTTTGAACTCCTCGGTTTAGCTCTTCGAATGAACCGGCCTTCTGAAACAAAAGTATTTTGCTCAGACGCGTTTCCGGTCAGGCGCCTTTGGCTTCTTCCCTCACATCCATGTTACTCGTTTTGGATCTTCCTGATCCAAAAAGGTCTGAGAAAAACACTTTTGTTTCATACGGCCTCTATCTCATTTCTTCTTATCTAAATCTCCTCGTTTTTTCTTTGTTTGCTGGCGTGGGGATAAGGGGCGGCTATGCCGCCATAGGCTGTTGAATTAACTTCGCTTACCGGGCTGCTTTTAAAAAACATTGTATTTTTAGTGGTTTAGGAAGGGAGTTTTCAAGCCTATGTCTATTTTTTTGTCGGTTGAAAATTTTTTTCCAAAACTTTCAAAAATAACCTAAATGGATTTATATCGTGTAATATTGGTACCAATAAAGGAGAGTTTAATGAAACTTATTTCTATTTCAATCTTAGTAGCTTTGTTTGTTTCTTCTTATGCATCTGCGCAAACTAGCTCTTATTCTGCAGAGCAAATCTTGAGGCATATTGTAGAAGAGAGTAGGTCCACTGATTCTCCTCTTTTACCTTCTACTGTGAATCGTAGGCTGCAGAAAGAAATTAATAGAACGCTTAATTACCTTAGTCCGTTTAATAGTGGCTTTTTTGAAGCCAAAGCAAATATGGATTATATTGAAAAACTCAATGCCAACCTTAATTTTGTAACTGAAATGGGGAGAGACTCAGAAGGAATGTTAGTTGTTAAAACTACTGCTTATGCTGGGCTTAAAGGGGACAGAGCTGCCTATGTAAGTCGAGAAATAAGAAACCTATTTTCTCCTCAACAGATGGTTTTGAGAAATGTTGGTGACTATAAGCTGATTCTTTCTGCCTACAATGGAAAAATGGCGATTGCCATCGAAATGAATTATCAGGATGTTATGAAGAAAGGTCTTTCTGGTGTGCCAACTTTAAAAGTGATCCATTTGAGTGGTGTACCAGAGAGTACAAAAAACTATAGCAGTTCCACTAAGCCAGTTAAAAATCAAGAAATGGATTTGAGACAAATGGCAATATCATACAATGAGAGCACTAAAAGAGGTGGACTTCTATGGAAATCTAATGGTGGCTTTGAATATGCATCTCCTTTTGAGAGGGAAGTTCCTTCTACTGATAAGGAGTTAAAGAGAAAAATAGTCTACGACCTACAGGCTCAAAGTCAGAGATGTTTTAGTTCTCCTAATTAACAGAGAACGCTAGACTAGGGATTTAGGTGCTTGGTTTTCTTTTGAAAGAAAGCCAAGAGGAAAAATCCCATTTTTGTTTTATATTCCCTATAGAAAAACAAAACTACAAATGCTAGTGTGCTGTAGTTCCGCTCAAGCGTTTTTTAAGGATATTTTGTTTTTCATATAAAAGCTCATCCTTTTTAAAATTCTAATCCAAAGCCGATTTTCTAGTATCTATTGATATATGAGTCTGAGTTTGATTGTTATAGCTTTCTAAAATAACGCCTTTCTCTTTTCATCATTGCTAAATTTCGTAATTTTATTCTCATCGATTCTGGCGCGTGGAGATAGGGCCGCTTTGCAATCGGTCACTGTTTGAGAGTTTATCACTCTAAGGTACTATTGTTATTTGTTGGGAGGGGGAAGGCAATCTTTAAAGTTATCAAGTTTGTATGGCAACTTTGGTCGTCTACTGTATTGCTTTCATGGGGTTCGAGGTGATTTGGCTTTAATTTTAGTTTGGTAAGGGCTTGCTATTTGCATGTTGATAAAATATGAGTTTTTTGATTCGTGTTTTACTTATATTTATCTTTTCTTTAAGTGCTACTATTGCTCAAGATAGTCCTCCAGATCCTTTGCTGGGGATTGAGCAAGAGAGTAGGAACCCGGTGATGACCATTGAGCTCTTAGGTGCAATAAGTTTCGTAGCGAATCCCATAGTTAGTGCGGTGTTTGGCGAGCAAAGCCCTGATTTTTATATTTCTATGCAATTTTTTTTGGCGACCTTTCTGGGGGTGGAACTTTCTAAAGTTAGGATTCAAAACTATTTTTCAAATCGTCGTTTCAACAATTCGATGAAAAATGATTTCGAGTTCGATGGGCGAAAAATACGTCTTAGAGGTCAAGACTTTTACCTGGAGCATGTTGGTGACCCATTTGTTATTGAAACCATTTCTAAGCCTTCATCTTCAGATGAATATAGGGCTAACGCAAAATTGATAGAAGAAGTACTTTTTAATCCTTCAAAAAATGGGGGGCTCGGTCCAGCTCTATTGTTTGCAAATATGCACATTCATATAGATATGAAATCTGCCTTTGGATCTAATCCTAATAAGATAGGGAATTTTTTGGTTGATCTAGCAAATCACCCTGGTTTTTATAAAGGCGGCCTAACACAGAAGTATTTTACTTCAGGTGGAACTTCTATTTCTAATTTTAGGCAATTTGCAGAAATTGGAAGACAACTTCAATTGCTTTCACCTGATGATGTTATGGGCGCAAGAAAATTGTTGCAGAACTTATCGGCAAGAAAAAACATAGTTCGATATGGAATGGCTTATGGTACTTTGGAGCTAAGGTTTCCACGTGCTGCCAGGAGCCTTGAGGAATTTTTAAATTTATTAGAATTAGTTAAGCGAAGAGTGAATTATGTAAATGGCCTAGAGCCATTGGAATTAAAGGCTCCTGAGGAGTTAAAAGTAATAGACCGAAAAGAAAATTTGATAAAATATGTGACTGAAACCGGTATGGGTTGGGAAGAATTTGAATCTTCTTACAAAGGTCATCATAAAATTCGGAAGATCTTAAATTTTGTAAAAAAACAATGCCGATTTTCTAGTATCTAATGATTAAAACAAGCTTTTTTTTGCCGAGCAACTAAAGCCGTGTTACAAAAATCCTATGCTTAGTTTTTCAAATGTATCCAAATCTTATGGCCCACAGGTTTTGTTTAAATCTGGTTCTTTTCAAATTAATCCTGGCGAAAAAGTGGGCTTGGTTGGTCCAAATGGAACTGGTAAAACCAGTTTGTTTCGGCTAGTCATCGGTGAAGAGAAGCCTGATGAGGGGCAGATTAGTTTTCCTGAAAAAATGCGTTTGGCCTATTTTTCTCAAAATGTTGGAGAAATGAAAGGTTTATCGGCCCTTTCAGCGGTTGTAGGAAGTGACAAAAAACTTGCTGGATTAACCAAAGAACTCACTGAGCTGCAAAATAAATTGGCCGATTATGAAAGTTTATCAGAAGAGGATATGAACAAAGTCCTAGAAAGAATGGGCGATGTTCAGACTGAGTTTGAACAACTGGGCGGTTATGACATTGAAACCCGTGCAGCAGAAATATTGACAGGGCTTGGCATTGCACCAGCCGATCACCATAAAGATGTTGGGGAGTTTAGTGGTGGTTGGAAAATGAGAATTGCTTTGGCGCAAGTTTTGGTTTTACAGCCTGATTTAATCGTGATGGATGAGCCTACTAACTATCTTGATATGGAAACCATTCTATGGCTCGAGGAGTGGTTGCAAAGCTTTGCTGGCGCTATCTTTATGACCACTCACGATAAAGACTTTATGAATAATATTGTCAAAAAAGTGGTGGAAATTAATCACGGTCGAATTACTACTTATGGTGGAAATTATGACTTTTATCTGCAAGAAAAAGAGGTTCGTAAAGAACAACTTTTAGCAGAATACAAGCGCCAACAAGACAAACTTGCGAAAGAAGAAGAGTTCATCGCCAAATTTAAAGCGAGAGCCTCTCATGCGGCGCAAGTGCAATCTCGCATTAAAAACTTAGAAAAAATTGATCGAATTGAATTACCTCAAGAAGAGATCGTTGCCAAATTTGAGTTTACTAAACCTGCTCGAGGTGGTGATGATGTAGTAGGGATTTCTAATCTATCCAAAAGCTGGGGTGAGAAAAAAATCTTTGAAAATCTAGATGCACAAATTCAGCGCCTTGATAAAATTGCGGTGGTTGGTGTTAACGGTGCAGGTAAAAGTACTTTGCTTAAGGTAATCACTGGACAAACGGATGCGACCGATGGAGAAGCTAAGATAGGACCTAGTATTAAGATGGGTTATTTTAGTCAATACTCTCTAGAAGTTTTGAATCCTGAAAATACAGTTTTAGAGCAAGTTGCAGAGTATTTAAAAGAAGCAAGCTCCGCTTATTTGAGAAATCTTTTAGCTGCCTTTTTATTTCGAGGCGATGATGTGGATAAAAAAGTGAAGTATCTCAGTGGGGGAGAAAAGAGTCGTTTAATACTAGCGGCACTGCTTTCACAAAATAATAATTTCTTAGTTTTAGATGAG
This sequence comes from Bdellovibrionota bacterium, assembly GCA_036140815.1. GTDB lineage: Bacteria > Bdellovibrionota > Bdellovibrionia > Bdellovibrionales > UBA840 > UBA6502. The sequence goes on from JAYZXX010000017.1 coordinate 22,116, forward strand.
CCAACCAACCATCTTGATATTCAGTCTCGTGAGGTACTTCTCAATGCTTTGAAAGAGTTTGACGGTACCATTGTCTTTGTGAGCCATGATCGCTCCTTTTTACATGAGTTGGCCGAAAAGGTCTATGAGGTGGATACTGGTGAAATCCGAATTTATCCTGGAAACTATCAGTACTATCTAGATAAAAGAGCAAATAGTCTTTAGAGTTTTGTTGTTAAAAATTTACTGTTTTTCAGAATGGATATTTCAGGCGTTTCATTGAAGTGCTTTTTATCGAGTTGAAAAGTTATCCAAAGTTTCCACTCTTTTTAAATCCTAACGATCATTCTGAGTTCAAAGGGCTTTTCCTATATTTAGGCAAAACCCTAAGGCTTTAGCTAAAAATAACCCATTTTTACATCACTGGTGCCAAATTTTGTTAATAACTTTTATTTCCCTCTAAGGTTTTTTGTGAAATCGTATTTGTTTGGATTTGACGAGTACGTTTCTTGAACCTATTAAGATACAGATGAGAATACTATTGATTATACTTTTTTGTGGAATGATGTCTCAGGCACTTGCTCTGCCTTGTGAATATAGTCCAAGCACCTATGTGGGGAATGAATCCCGTTTCAAAGAACAGGCCTATCTTCTCCCTGAGCTTCAAAGAAAGTATGATTTTGTTCTATCTGAAATGTATAATCTCCAAGGACGTAGAGAGATTAAAACTTTCAAATCGAGAGGGGATAAAGTTTCCCCAAATGGCGTATTTCTTTTTGAATCCAAAAACTCTTTAAAATATGTTGAGAAAAAAGACGGGGCCCATCGAGAGTGGTTGGTTTACGATTTACTGGGAAAATTTAAATCTCGACCTACTGAATTAAAAATTCCGTTTAGTATTTATGACAATGGTGTTTTTCGGCAAATCTTTATTCCTGAAACTATAGAGAGTAAGTTTTTATGGTATGTTAAGCTTCGATCACACACGGAGATCATTTTTCCGGAAATTGAGGTATTGCCAGAACTGCAGATTTGGTTAGATGCTTTTTACTATTTGATAGGTAATGCTGATGGCAATTTTATGTCGAGAATTAATGAGCATATTTATGCAGGTAAAAACGCCGATGTATTAGTGATCGATCATGCAGATAGTTTTACCTTTGGAGTGGAAAGCTACATTCCCAATGGTAGGGTTAAAAATGGATTCAATCACTATACGTCTGTTGAGCCTAGATTTAACTTGAAGTCTAAGGCTTTTCGAGCTTTTGTTTTAGAGCTTCAATCAGGCTTAGGCTTGGAGATAAGGCATTGGTTTTTGGCAAACCATTTGGTAAGAGAAAAACTCAGTGAGCAACAGCAAGAGGCATTCTTAGCAAGGCTAAAGCATTTGTTAGAGTTAGACTTATGAAGCTTGGGAAATTCTACTTGTAACTTTTTGTAGGCTCCTTATCTGAAGTTGAATCCTAATTGATAATCAAATCCATATAGTCTGGAAGATTTTCCAGAATCTTGTTTTATATTTTGTTTTCTTCTAAAAGATATTTATTGAAATAACTTTAACATATATTAAAGGGAAAAATTGCCGGTTGTTAAGCTTGTCATTCTATTCTACTTTCTCTTTGTAGGCCTTGCTGAAGTCGAAGCGATGAGCTGTGATAAAAGTTCTAGTGCTTTAAGTCTCAAGCATAAAGAATCTTTTGTAGCTCAAAAAGAGTTTTTAGCTAGTAGTATTAAAAATAGAAAAGAGCTTAAAACACATTTACTGAATCCAGGAAAAACTACAAAACTAAAAGATTTTAAAAAAGTTGGCGACCATGTTTCTCCGAATGGTGTAGCTTTACTTAGCAGTAGTGAGTCTGTCCTATTTGTGGAAAAAAGGGATGGAGCGGTTAGGGAGTGGTTAAGTTTTAATTTGTTCAATCGTTTTCAAAGTCGTCCCAAAAAGCTTTATATGCCAGAGGCTGTATTAACCGAAGATCTGGTTTACAGACATATTTATATTCCTGAAAGTATTCCTAGATTTTCCTGGAAAAACTATTTCTCAATGAACAAAGTTTCAAAGTCATCTTATTCTTTTCAGCAAGTATCTAAAGAAATGAAAGACTGGTTAGAGGTGTTTAATTTTTTAGTTGGAAATCTAGATATCAAAGACTCACACTATATTCTCTCGAAGAATGGGGATATTTTTGTCATCGACTATGCCTATTCATTTTGGAGTGTCCTGGAAGAAAACCCTCTCCACTATCAGAAGCGCAAAGACTTTATGATGCCTTATTTTGAAGAGCCTTTCATCGATCTAAAAATACCAATAGTCAGAAAGTTTGTACAAGAGCTTCAATCAGGCTTAGGAGAGGAAATTCTAGAATGGTTCACAAGCCAAGATTTGGTCTACAAAATGCTACGCAAAGAAAAGGAGATCGATCCCTTCCTGGAAAGGCTAGACTATTTGATCAACTTACCAATGGATTAAACTTTTTCAGCTGTTGGTAGTCGGCTGGCAGTGCGAAGCAATCTTTAAAAACATAGCGTAGTAAAAATGTGGTTCCAATTATTTACCTAGGATTATTGCTCAATGCTTTGCAAGGCGTTGTAAATAAATGCTTAAAAAATAGATTGCATCCACCCAATTATTCATCAAACTATTCTTAGGCCATACACCCAAACGCTCATAACACCACAAATTCCAGTATTTAGCTTCAAAAGGGTGGCTGTGTGGTGTCTAGTTTTTATTGCAACAGTTCCTGCATTGCTTCAGCTGGAGTTTTCCAATTCAGAGTTTTTCTTGGGCGTTGATTTAGTTGCATTTGTGCC
>JAYZXX010000018.1:0-5819 GCA_036140815.1 Bdellovibrionota bacterium
GGTTTCCAAGGAGAACGGGTATATTTGTATAAGGAACAAATACAAATAGGGGAGCTCAATGGCTATTCCTTTATGGAGTTGGATTCACATTTTGAAGCCATCGAGAAAGAATTTAAAAGCAGGGGGATTTTCAAGCGAAGTAGGAGCTTTTTAGTTTCAAGCCTAGTGACTTATCTGGGGAATTCATTGTTGCTAGGAAATTTTATTGAGATAGGTTCGGTAGCTATGGCCTTAGTGCTTGGGGCTGCTGTGCAAATTCACAATTCAGCTGAGCAGAAGGAGAGATTTAAGTCACTACTTGAAATCAGAAACTCTCTTATGGAGCTAGAGGGCTCACCGGCATCAAGGGTGTATAGAGAAAAGGTAGTTGGTCTTGGTGAGGCTATGGCAAAGCTGCAAAACTATCATCATCGAGTTAAGAACAGCTGTAAAAATAGCGCCTCTAGATAACTACTAGTATTTGTTAACCGGATAATTTAAACGAATCACTTTTTGTGTTGTTGAAACATATTTAGTATACAACTATCAGAGTTAAACATTTTTTTACCCAAAGCGACCTCTTTGCGCTTACTTTGCTAAGCTTACTTAAATCACAACTATTTGGCTGCTTCAGTTAAGAGATAAAATATGACCCTTTTGGGCTTCTATTCTGTAGAGAATATTATATTTTCCCATTTTCCAATAAAAGCCTTGCTTTGCTTCACTTCCTATCATACAAAGTTCCGACCGGGATCTATAGACAATAAAAATGCCCGGAAGCTAGTGAATTAGTGATCCCAAACTAAGGAAGCTTCCCCGCATAATTTATTGGTTTGAAAATTGGATTTTTAATCAATTTTGTTTAGGTTTATTAGCCCCGCTTTAAAAGACTGATTATTTAGATATCTGTCTTTTTTACACATGTTTGTAATTACTCATTAGCGAGTTTTATATATAGAAGAATTTTTATAAATGGATTGACTGAAAGTGTATCGTTGATGCATACTCGGCGCTTCGTGAGTTTTATAGGCATCTTTTTTAGCAAAATTTGTTGTTTTAAGAGAAAAGCGTTTATTAATGTAAGTATTTATTTTTGTTGAGGAAATTGTTTTATGCAAAGTCAAAAAATTAGAATCCGATTAAAAGCATTTGACTACAAATTATTGGATCAATCTACACGTGAAATCGTGGATGCAGCTAGAAGAACTGGCGCTAGAATCGCAGGACCAATTCCTCTTCCGACGCGCATCAATAAATATACGGTTCTACGTTCTCCACACGTAGATAAAAAATCCCGAGAGCAGTTCGAGATTCGTACGCACAAGCGTATGTTAGATATTTTTGAGCCTACCCAACAAACGGTAGACCAGCTGATGAAGCTAGACCTGTCCGCAGGTGTCCACGTAGACATTAAGCTGTCAGCTATTTAAGGAGAATACAGGTGAGTGAAGAACAAGTAAACACAGAGGAGCAAGCGCCAGAAGTGAAAGCGGAAGACACAGGTCTTAAGCTTAACGGTGTATTTGCTTACAAACTTGGGATGTCAACAGTATACGATGCTGATGCTGTGGCGATTCCTGTAACGGTTTTGAAATACGAGCCATGGTTCGTAAGCCAGATCAAAACTGTAGAAAAAGATGGTTATTCTGCTATCCAAATCGCTAGCGGAATCAAGAAAGCGAAAAATACTTTGAAGTCCGAAAAAGGACATTTCTCGAAGGCTGGTTTTGAGAATGGTGCAAAGTTTGTTCGTGAAATTCGTCAAGACATTCCTGAGGGAGTTGAGCTTGGTCAAAAAGTGGCTATTGATTCAGTAGTTGCTGGTGACAAGGTTCAGTTGACTTCTAAATCTAAGGGTCGTGGTTTCGCTGGTACTATGAAGCGTCACGATTTCGGCGGTGGTCCTGCATCTCACGGTTCTGGTTTCAAGAGACGTCCCGGTTCAATTGGTAACAGAACTTGGCCTGGCCGCGTAATTAAAGGTAAGAGAATGGCTGGTCACTACGGTGATGAGAACATCACGGTTAAAAACGTAAACATCGTTGATGTAATTCCAGAAGAGAATGTGATCCTTGTAAAAGGGCCTGTTCCGGGTGGAAGAAACAACCTAGTGAAATTAATGAAGGTGTAAGATGGCTAAGGTTGCAGTATTAAATTGGAAAAAAGAAAAAGTTGGTGATGTTGAGCTTCTTGATGAAGTTTATGCAAAGCCTGTTCGTAAAGACATCCTACAAACAGTTGTGAAATGGCAGTTGGCTTGTCGTCGTGCTGGTACTCACTCTACTAAGACTAAAGGTCTTGTAAGTGGTGGTGGTAAAAAGCCTTTCCGTCAAAAAGGTACTGGTAACGCTCGTCAGGGTTCTACTAGGTCTCCTTTGAATCCAGGTGGTGGTATCATTTTTGGTCCAACTCCAAGAGATTACAGTTACAACTTGCCACGTAAAGTAAGGCAGGCGGGTTTGAAAACTGCTCTTTCTTATTTATTGGCTAACGACAAATTGTTTGTAGTTGATAGTTTAGATGCTTCTGGGAAAACTAAAGAGTTGGCTACTAAGCTTTCTGCTTTTGGTTTAAACAAAGCAGTGATTGTTGGAAGTAAAAAAGATGAGATGATGGGTCGTGCGGCTCGTAACCTTAAGTCTTTCCGTTTCCTACAGTCAGAAGGTATTAACGTATACGATCTTCTTAAGTATGATGCGGCTATCATCAGCCAAGACACGCTTAGTGAGATTAATGCAAAGTGTGGGGTGAATTAATATGTGGTCTGTAGTTAAGAAACCTTTAGTAACTGAGAAAAACACAATTCATTCTGCTGCTGGTGTATATGCTTTTGAAGTAGATCGTAAGGCAACAAAAACAGATATCAAAGATGCGATTGAAAAGTCTTTCGACGTAAAAGTAGACTCTGTTAAGACAATGGTTTGTCGTGGCAAAGTTAAGCGTGTTGGAAGAAACTTCAGTAAAGTTCGCTACTGGAAAAAAGCTTTAGTTAAGCTTCAAGCTGGTGAGAGCATCGCGATTTTTGAGGGAGCGTAATAGCCATGGGTATTAAAACATATAAACCGACATCTCCTAGTAGAAGAAATATGACGAGTAATGATTTCGCTGAAATTACGAAATCTACTCCAGAAAAGTCTTTATTAGTTAGTTTAAATAAAACTGGTGCAAGAAATAACCATGGTAGAATTACTGTTCGTCACCAGGGTGGTGGTCATAAGCGTAAATATCGTATTATTGACTTCAAGCGCTCTACTTTGGATATTCCGGCAAAGGTTGTTGCAATTGAGTATGATCCAAACCGTTCTGCTAATATTGCGCTTTTAACTTATGCAAATGGTCTTAAGACTTATATCATTGCTCCTCTTGGGCTTAATGTTGGCGATTCAGTAATCGCAAGTGATAGTGCAGATATCAAACCGGGTAACTGTCTTACACTTAACAGCATTCCAACTGGTACAATTATTCATAACGTAGAAATCAATCCAGGTGCTGGAGCTGTTTTGGCTCGTGGAGCTGGTGTATCGGCTACTCTAGTTTCTAAAGAAGGTAAATACTGTCAAGTACGTCTACCTTCTGGTGAAGTTCGCTATGTTCTTTCAAACTGTCGTGCAACAATCGGTCAGGTTGGAAATACTAGCCATGAAAACCAAAAAATTGGTAAAGCTGGTAGAAAGCGTTGGATGGGTGTTCGTCCTACTGTTCGTGGTATGGCAATGAACCCTGTTGATCACCCAATGGGTGGTGGTGAAGGTCGTGGTAAGGGTAACCATCCTACGACTCCTTGGGGTAAACCTTGTAAAGGTTATAAAACTAGAAACAACAAGCGTACTGATAAGATGATCGTTCGCAGACGTAAAGGTAAGAAGTAGAGGTAATCAATGGCTAGATCTTTAAAAAAGGGTCCGTTTGTAGACGACCATTTAGCAAAAAAGATATTCGCTGCTAAAGAGGCTGGTGATAACAAAGTTATCAAAACTTGGTCTCGTCGTTCTGTGATTTTTCCGGACGCAGTTGGATTGACTGTAGCAGTACACAACGGAAAGAAATTTGTTCCTGTATATGTAACTGAAAACATGATTGGACATAAGTTTGGTGAGTTCGCTCCAACAAGAACTTATTTCGGTCACGGTGACAAGAAGAAGAAGAAATAAGGATTAAACGATGGAAGTAAAAGCGAGTTTAAAATACGCAAGAGTTGGAGCACAAAAAGCTCGTCAAGTTGCAGACTTGGTGAGAGGCAAAAACGTTGATGAAGCTCTAAGAATCCTTACTGTTACTAACAGAAAGACTTCTTTTTTAGTTAAAAAGCTTCTTGAGTCAGCGGTTGCAAATGCAGACCAAAAGAAAACAATCGATATCGATCGTTTGTTTGTTAAATTTATTACTGTGGATCAGGGGCCTTTGCTTAAGCGTTACAAGCCAAGAGCACAAGGGCGAGCTACTCCATTTAACAAAAAAACTAGTCACATCAACTTAGTTTTGGACGAGAGGTAAGATCGTGGGACAGAAAGTAAATCCAATTGGACTTAGAGTCGGAATTAATAAAACTTGGGCCTCTCGCTGGTTTGCCAAAGGTCCTCAGTATGCAAAATTTCTTCACGAAGATTTCAAATTGCGTGAATTCGTTGAAAAGAAATTAAAGCATGCGGGTGTTGCAGCGGTTGAAATTGAGCGCTCTGACGATAAAAAAGTAAAAATCATTATTAACACGGCTAGACCTGGTGTTGTTATCGGTAAAAAAGGTGCTGGTATTGATGCTTTGAAAGCTGATGTTCAAAAAATTACTGGTAGCGAAGTTTTTATTAACATCCAAGAAGTTAGAAAGCCAGATGCTTATGCTTCATTGGTTGCGCAAAACATAGCTTCTCAGCTTGAGCGTCGTATGTCTTGGAGACGAGTTCTTAAAAAATCTCTACAGTCTTCTCTTCGTGCTGGTGTTCAAGGGATTAAAGTTCAAGTAAGTGGTCGTTTAGATGGTGCAGAGATCGCTCGTTCTGAGTGGTATACTGAGAAATCAGTTCCTCTTCACACTCTTCGTGCTGACATCGATTACGGCACAGCTGAAGCAGCTACTACTTATGGAATTATCGGAATCAAAGTTTGGATCTACAAAGGTGACTTGGTAGCTAAACAAGATTTAAGAGAGGAGGGCACTCGTGCTTAGTCCTAAAAGAGTAAAATGGAGAAAGCCGTTTAAGTTGAACCGTAAAGGTTTCGCTTATCGCGGAAGTGACGTAAGTTTTGGTGAATACGCTCTTCAAGCTACGACAAATGGATGGATTACATCTCGTCAAATTGAAGCTTCTCGTATTGCCATTAACCGTTATATTAAGCGTGGTGGTAAAGTTTGGATTCGTATTTTTCCAGACCGTTCAATCACGAAAAAGCCTGCTGAAACTCGTATGGGTAAAGGTAAAGGTTCGCCAGAATATTGGGTATCTATTATCAAGCCAGGAAGAGTGTTGTTTGAAATTGAAGGTGTTAGCCGTGAAGTTGCAAAAGAAGCTCTTCGTCTTGCAAGTCACAAGCTGCCTGTAAAAACTCGTTTCTTGGAAAAGGAGTAAGACATGAAATTTGAAGATGTTTCTGGATTGTCTGTAGATGAACTAAAGAAAAAAGATGTCGAGCTTCGTAGAAATCTTTTTGAAATGAAAATGAAAAACTCTTTGGGTCAATTAGCTAACCCATTAGAGATTCGCTTCACTAGAAGAGATATCGCGAGAGTAAAAACAGCTATCAGCCAAAAAACGGCGAAACAATAGAGGATTGAAAGATGGCTACTAATGAAAGAGGAAAACCGAATCAGGTAACAGGTGTTGTAGTAAGCGACAAAATGGATA
>JAYZXX010000019.1:0-8300 GCA_036140815.1 Bdellovibrionota bacterium
TTTTTTGCTTCTTCTTTGTTTTTTGGTTTTCTGATGGGAGTCGGAAGAATGGCAGATGGAGCGCATTTTTTTTCCGACGTTTTGTGGTCGGCAATTATGGTTTTTCTACCTGCTTATTATTTGCATCAACTTCTTTTAGAAAGAAAGTCAAAAGAAGCATTTAAGAAAAACATCCGCCTGGCAGTTTTACAGGCTGGTGTTTTGATAATTGCATTGATCGGCGCTGTTCTTTTAGCTACACCCTACAAGCAAATAGAGGTTTTTGAATTCAAAGAAGAAAAGCTTTCAATAAAAGTCCCAAAGGGAAACTTTATTTTTAAAGAGAACTCTGATTTAGGGGACAGTAGTCTTAAAATGTCCATGAAGGCTCGTGGATTTGGCTTCCCAGGGAGTTTGGTGAAATTGGCTGAGTCAGGAGAGGAAAAAGAGTTTTTCATTGATGGGTTGTTTACTGATTTCGAGCTTATATATGAAGTTTCCTACGGCGAAAAGATCAAGTCATTGAAGCTTATGATTTTAACCAACGGAAAGGTTAAGGACCAAGAGAACTTACCAGAATTTATCCAAATTCTACATGTCGAGTGATGCCTTAGTTTTGCAGAGCATTTATTGATAAATGCTCTTTGTATTTTTGTTCATTTACGGTTAAATTCGGCGCTTATTACCTTAAAAGTGAAGAAAACAAGTGATAGATAAACTAGTGTCTAAAAAAGTTGCAGTGATCTGTGCCGGCCCTTCGGGTTCCTGTGTGGCCAAACTTTTGAGCGACAAAGGTATTCAGGTTACAATTTTCGAAAGAAGCAAGTTTCCTAGGTTTTCTATTGGCGAGAGTCTATTGCCTCAGTGTTGCTCTGATTTAAAAGAGGCAGGGCTTTTCGAGGAAATCGACTCAGGGGATTTCCAGTTCAAAAATGGAGCTGCATTTCTTAGAAATTCGAAAAAAATTGATTTTGATTTTTCAGAAAAATATTCTGAAGGCTTGGATTATGCCTATCAAGTAAAGCGAGCTAATTTCGATAAAGTTTTAGCGGATGCTGCTGAAAAAGCTGGAGTTGAGATTCGTTATGAACAACAAATTGATGATGTGCAAATCCAGGATTCGATTGTTACTTTAAGTTTTAGCTCGTTGCAGGATCAGAAAAGTTCTAGTGAAGAGTTTGATTTTGTAGTTGATGCTAGTGGTTTTGCCCGAGTTCTACCTCGATTATTTTCCTTAGAGCTTCCGTCGGATCAAGAGCCTAGATTTTCTGTTTTTACTCATTTGAAAGATAATAATGAATCCAAAATTGATCGAAAGAAAATTCAAGTAATCATCAATGAAAATCGAAAAGACATCTGGTATTGGCTGATTCCATTTCAGGATGGAAGTATTAGTGTGGGTGCGGTGGGTCCGTTAAAAGACTACGATCAGGCATCTTCAGAAAAAGAAAACTTTTATAGACTTTTAGAGGGATCTCAGGATGTAAGCTCTGCGATTCAATTTAGAAAATGGGAAAACACGGGCTTTAAAAAGATTCTTGGTTATTCTAGTAATGTCAAAAGGCTTTATGGAGACTCTTTCGTTCTTCTTGGAAATGCGGGGGAGTTTATTGATCCTGTATTTTCCAGTGGGGTTACCATAGCTTGCAGGTCTGCCTCTCTTGCGGCTCCTTTAATCCTTAGAGAATTGTCTGGGGATAGTGTGGACTGGCAAAAGGAATTTTCACAAGAGCTTCGTCGTGGAGTTGATGTGTTCAAAAATTTTGTAGAGCATTGGTATACTGGAGTGTTGGCAGATATTTTCTATGCAAACTCAAGCAATTATGAAATTAAAAAAATGATTTGCGGCATTTTAGCTGGATACGCTTGGGATAAGAATAACCCTTTAACTAAGAATACTCCGAGAAGATTGAAGGCCTTAGCAGATTGGATCAGTATAGATAAGCAGGACGCTTTAAGTGAATCTAGGCCTTGAAAGTGATTATGAGATCGCTCTAAAATGTATGTTAATTTACACAAATTAGGAGGGTGTATGAAATTATTAAAAATAAGTTTACTATCAGTCTTGATGATGGTGACTTTTAGCGCATGTACGTCTATGTCAGTTCGTAATGTAAATGATGTAAAAATTCGGCAGACTTTAAGTAAAAAACAAGTTGCAGAAGCAATCAAAGATGCTGCTACGAGAAGAAAATGGAATGTAGTGAAAGAGGATGCGGGAGTTATTCAGTTAACAATCAGCCCTCGTAAACACTCTCTAACGGTGGATGTTCCTTATTCAGAGGTAATGTATAGCATTAATTATGTTAGTAGCGAAAACTTGAATTATGATGCCGAAAGCGGGACTGTTCATAAAAAAGCTTATAAATGGATGCTTCGCCTTCGCAAAGACATTGATCGAGCTTTAGCTAGAGCTGGAAAGTAAAATTATGAATATTTCCTTAGGGATCAACAAATTATGTGCCTGGAGTTTTCATGAATCGGAAACACAGCACAAGCTGCAAAAGTCTGAAGGGGATTTTGTTTGGAACAAGTCCTCGTCCTTTGTGGCGGACTCGATTTCTAAAAGAAATCAACGTAGAATGTCAAATTTATCGAAGCTAAGTGTAGGTTTGGCGGCAACTGTGTCTGAAAATCATGCGATTGATCATGTGGTTTTTTCTTCTCGCTACGGTGAATTGGAAAATAGCATGCAGCTCGTAGAGGCCATTGTAGATAAAGATTTACTTTCTCCAATGGCGTTCTCCCAATCCGTCCACAATACTTCATCTGGATTGTATTCCATACTAAAAGACGAGCATTGTGCCATGGAAGCGATCAGTGCTGGAGAAGATAGTTTTGTGATGGGCTTGGTTTCGGCTTATGCTTTTTTAAAAACAAATCTTTCCAGTCAAGTTCTGTATGTATATTCGGATTGGAATATTCCAGAAGTTTTAAGGTCTATGGTAAATTCCAGTCAGCATTCAGCCAATGCAGTTGCAATGTTATTGAAGGCAGAAGACTCAGGAGGAATTCCAATTGCCATCCAGAAAAACTTAAATTCAACTTGCCATGAGCTTGACGATTGTAAGCAGTTTTTAACCTTTGTTTTTGAGCATTTCGAAACAAGTAAATCGGCTAGCCTTAATACGAAAAAATGGACATTCCGTGCTTTATAGAATGAACTACCTTTGGCGATTATTTGTTACTGCATTTTGCTTTTCCTATTTCGGACTAGGGGCCATTTTTTTAAGTCTTGTTGTGTTTCCAATATTAAGTATTTTAAGTTTTAGTGAGACTAATCTGCGTTCTAGAATGAGGGCTGTCATTCAGAGTTCCTTCCGACTTTTCTTTGCGATTTTACACAATGCTCGTCTGTTCGATTTTCAGGTTGAGGGTTTAGAGAAAGTGAAAGGGGATCGGGGGGTGATTTTGGTTGCAAATCATCCTAGTTTAATTGATGTGGTATCTCTCATTTCTTTGATGCCAAATGTCAGCTGTATTGTAAAAAAAGCATTATTTGAAAACTTTTTTTTGAAAGGTGTGGTTTTAAGAGCAGGTTATATTCCCAATGATGAGTCGGAGGGGATTTTGGAATTATGCAAAGTGTCTCTAGAGCGTGGGGATAATATTATAATTTTTCCAGAGGGAACAAGAAGTATTCCTGGAAAGGCTATGAGTTTGAAGCGAGGAGCAGCGCAAATTGCTGTTAGATTAGGCGTGCCGGTAAGAGTTGCTAAAATTACAGTGAATCCACCCACCCTGACCAAGGGTGCGCCATGGTATAAAATTCCTCCAAGACGTGCTCTTTTTAAGGTTGAGTTTTTGGAAAGAATTGAAACAAAATGTTTTTTAGATAATGGCGTTAAAAGCTCAATTGCTGCTCGTAGAGTTACATCTGAGATACGCCAAAAGATTGATTCAAGTTTGCAGTTGTGATATGACTGGAAAATCGACTTTACAAGGGGATTTTGTGGAAAATTTGGAATTGGAATTAAAGGAACTGATCATTTCGACCTTACAATTAGAGGATCTTAGCCCTGAAGAAATCGACTCGTCAGAGGCCTTGTTTGTAAGTGGTTTGGGATTGGATTCAATCGATGCCCTTGAGTTAGGTGTTGCCATTAAGAAAAAATATAACGTAAAAATGGCTGCTGATGATTCAGAAAATCATAAGCATTTTGCTTCTGTTAGTGCTTTGGCTGATTTTGTTCGTAGTAATGTTCAGGGAGTAAATTAATGTATACTCAAGAGCAAATTTTTGAAAAAATCTCAGATTTAATGGTTGAGCTTTTTGAGTTAGATAAAGCGGATATTAAAATGGATAGCCATTTGTATGAAGACCTAGAGCTTGATAGCATAGATGCTATTGATCTGATAGGTGAGCTACAAAGCTTTGTTGGCCAAAGACTGCAGCCAGAAGATTTCAAAGCCGTTCGTACTGTAGAAGGTGTAGTTAAAGCAGCCGAAGACGTTTTACGTGGGCAAACCGAAACTTCCGTCTAAATTCATTCAAGTTTTATTTGTAGCTTTAAGCATTGCTTATCCGCTGCTGGTATATTTTGGATTAACAAATTTTGGTTTGAAAAAACTTTTTTTGCTCATCGCCGGAATAGCCATTTTGAAACTTGTTTTCTCGAAAAGAACTCGCAAATTAGAGCTGTTTCAAAAAATGGGACCAGCTCTTTTATTAATTTTGTCGTTGATCGCTTGGGTAGCGCAAAATGAAAAGCTTTTTTTATATTATCCTTTAGCTATTAACCTAGGACTCTTGATTTTGTTTTCTTCCAGTCTTTTTAGAGAAAAAAACATTGTGGAACTTTTAGCTCGTATAAAGGAACCTAATCTTCCGGAGTCGGGAATTCAATACACGCGAAAAGTTTGTGTTTTATGGAGTATATACTTTTTAATGAATTCAATTGTGGTTTTATACACGATTCACTTTACAGATTTGGAAACATGGACCTTATACAATGGTTTTATTAGTTATATCGTTATTGGTATTATTGCCGCTGTAGAATTTTTCGTACGTCAATTTGTAAAACAAAGGGGGAATGAATCAAATTAGATGATTTAATCTCTGATGAATTTAGTTTTATTGGCGAAGGCAGAAAAGAAATTAGGAAGGCCAAACTTTTTACTGATCTCCGCTCTGTAGTTCGCGTTCTAGACACTTATGAGCAGCAAGAAGTTTTGGTGTGTCAATTGGACCTCTATAAATTTACATTGAGTTTTTTGGCTTGTATGGTGCTTGGTAAAAAAATATCCGTTTTTGCCAACCAAAAGGCAGAGGCTTGGGTCAATGCTTCGTCCAATTGCTTGAAGTTAGATGATGAAAATCATTTATCTACCGAAGGGGCATCATTTCAGCATGATCTAAATTTATCTAATTCTTTTTCCGCCTACTTTTACACCTCTGGTAGTACAGGTCAGGCGAAGAAGGTTCCTAAAACTTTTGAAAATTTGTATTTGGAAGTGAAAGGTTTGGAAAAAGTGTTTTCACATTTAGAAAGGGTAAAGCTTGTCCTTTCTAGTGTTAGTCATAACCACATTTACGGTTTTTTGTTTCGCTTTTTATGGCCAATTACCACAGGAAGGAAAATTTTTCTCAGAGAGATCTCTTACCATGAAGATCTATCGAGGTATTCACAGGAAAAAGATTTCCTATTTCTAAGCAGTCCAGCTTTTTTAAAACGCTTAGATGCTAATATGGAAAGTTTAAATAATATGAAAGCAATCTTTAGTTCTGGAGGACTTTTGAGTAAAGAAGTTTCAGATCAAAGTTTAAGCATTTTGTTAACTCGGCCAATCGAGGTGTTTGGAAGCACAGAAACGGGTGGTGTGGCCTATCGTCAGCAGAGTAATCCACAATCCTTGTGGATAAAGTTTCCTGGTGTTGAAATATCAAGCACTGAAGACTCTTTACTTAAAGTTAAAAGTCCATTTATTTTTGAACAAGAGTTTGTCATGGGTGATCGATTTGAAGAGCATCCCGGTGGCAAGTTTAGGCTTTTGGGTAGAGCGGACCGAATTGCTAAAGTAGAAGAGAAAAGAGTTTCTCTTCCTGCCATTGAGCAGGTTTTAAATTCGATGTCTTTGGTTCAAGAATCAGCAGTTATCTTTTTAGAAGATGGGGCTAGGCAGATGACCTGTGCGGCTTTAACTCTTAGTATGGAAGGTCTAAGTCTGAAAGCAAATATCGGAGATTATGCATTTAAGAAATTATTAAAAGCGGAGCTTTGTAAGCATTTTGATTTGGTCGTAGTGCCGAAACGATTTCGCTTTTTAGAGGAGTTGCCATACAATTCCCAATCTAAAATAATTTACAAGGACTTGAAGGGGTATTTTGCATGAGTGGAAATTCTTGGCGTCCTGAATATAGAGTCTTGTCTAAAAATGAAAATCAGTTAGAAGTTCGATTAAATTTTTCCTCGAGCTTAGATTTTTTCAAAGGCCATTTTAAAGATTTTAAAATTGTACCAGGAGTTGTGCAAAGTCATGTTGCTGTATTTTTATCCCAAGAACTTTGGGACTTACAGGGATTTCCTATGGATTTCCCAAGTATAAAATTTATGAACCCAATTTTTCCAGATATGGATGTGGTTATGCTTCTTGAAAAAAATCCTTCAAAAGCATTAATCCAGTTTGAAATACAGTCTCCGGGTAAAGTTCATGCAAAAGGGAGCTGGAAGCTTTAAAAATGAAAACTTGTTTTTTAATTCCCTCTTACCAACATTCAAAGAGCATCCAAAAGATTTTGGAAGACCTCGCTTATTTTAAACTTCCCTGTGTAGTTGTTAATGATGGCAGTGATGAATTTCATACAAATAACCTGAGAGAAATTTGCTCTCGATTTTCTTTTGTTGATTTGGTTGAGCATGAAGTAAAT
This sequence comes from Bdellovibrionota bacterium, assembly GCA_036140815.1. Taxonomy (GTDB): domain Bacteria; phylum Bdellovibrionota; class Bdellovibrionia; order Bdellovibrionales; family UBA840; genus UBA6502. The sequence goes on from JAYZXX010000019.1 coordinate 6,848, forward strand.
CAAGGAAAAGGTGGCGCAGTTATAACGGGCTTAAAAAGAGCCTTTGAGCTAGAAAACACTCATGCCATTCAAGTAGATTCTGATGGACAGCACGACTTGGAAAAAATAAAAGATCTTTTGGCGGAGTCGCAAAAGCATCCCTATGCTGTTATCTCAGGGAAACCAGTTTATGATGAAAGTGTTCCTACTGGAAGAAAGGTGGGAAGATATATCACTCATTTTTGGGTTTGGGTTGAAACATTAAGTTTTGAAATTAAAGATAGCATGTGTGGCTTCCGTGTTTATCCATTAAAAGAGTCAGTGGCACTATTTGATAGAGTGGATATTGGTAAACGCATGGATTTTGATATAGAAGTTTTAGTAAGGCTTTTTTGGCAAGGTCTAGAAATCCGTTATGTAGATGTAAAAGTGGAGTATCCTGAAGAGGGAGTTTCCCATTTCAGAATGTTAGAAGACAATGTATTGATTAGTAAAATGCATACCAAATTGTTTTTTGGCATGTTGTGGCGCTTGCCAAATTTAATTTTGCGAAAGTTTGTATCAAGGAAAACAAAGGACCACTGGGCAAGGTCTGATGAGAAAGGAATGGTAGTTGGAATTCTATTCTTGTTTTGGGTGTACAGGATATTTGGTAGGAAAGTTCTCAATTTCTTCCTGAGCTTCGTTGTATTTTATTATCAATTTTTCGCAAGAAAGGCGAGGCTTTCCTCAAAAGATTTTATTCGTCGATACCAAAATTATTGCCAAGAAAATCAGTTGGAAGCTCAAAAACTGTCGGTATTTAAACATATTTATTCCTTTGCAGATTCCATTTTGGATAAGCTGGCAGTCTGGCAAGGTCTTTATGATCGAAGCGTAATTCATCAAGACGATTTGAATGCTTTCGATGCACTGAAAGAGCAAAAAAATGGAGCTGTTTTCATAAGTGCCCATTTTGGCAATATAGAAATGGCAAGGGCACTTGGTAGAAATAATGGTTCGAAAGATTTTGTTGCTTTAGTTTATAATGAAAACGCCGTAAAATTTAATTCAAGCCTATCAGGGATTAATCCAGAATCTAGCCTGAATATGATATCTGTAGCCGGTTTTAATCCAGCCATTGCTGTGGACTTGAGAGACCGTGTAGATCGTGGGGAATGGATTTTTATAATGGGTGATCGACGATCGGTAAGTGAGGCTGGAAATTTAAATCAAGCGGACCTTCTAGGAGAAGAGGCTGATTTTACGGAAGGCCCTTATTTGCTATCCTATTTACTTGCATGTCCTGTGTATAGCTTTTTTTGTTACAAGGAAAATCAAAAGTATCGTATCCACTGTAAGGAAATTACACCTAAAGTAGAGCGTGATCGCGCTCATCGTAGAGAGTTTATTCAAACTCTTACAAAGAATTATGCGAGTGAATTGAATGATGTGATTTTGCAAGAGCCAAGTCAGTGGTTCAATTTTTTTAAGT
>JAYZXX010000020.1:0-7790 GCA_036140815.1 Bdellovibrionota bacterium
AAAGGGAATTATCTAGAATTCTATAAATCCATCGCCAAAGCGATTCAAAAAAATGATGAAAGTCTCTTGCCTGTTTCAGCACAAAGTTCTTTGCAGTCAATTGAACTAATAGAAAAGGCTTTCTTGAGTAGTAAAGAAGGTCGTAGAATTGATTTATAGGAGTCTCTCTTGGATCTAAAGAACAAGCTAGATGAGATTATATCTGATTTAACCAAGGATAAACCTATGGCCCTGATGCGAAAGGGCCAGCGCTTCTATTCGGCGGGAGATACTCCTCAAAGATTGTTTTTTATAAAAGAGGGTTTGGTAGGATTGATGCAGTCTTCATTGCAAGGTACAGAGAGTCTTCTAAGGGTTTTCAAGAAAGATCAGGTTTTTGGGCATAGAAGTTTTTTTGCAGGTGAAAAGTATCATTTGGCGGCCGTGGCTCTGGACGACTCACAATACATACAAATTGATAAAGAAGAAATTTACTCTTATTTTGCCAGCTCTCCAGAGAAATATCTTGTTGTCATACAGATATTGGCTCGAGAGTTAAGAAGGGCGGAGCAGCGAAGTTTAGTTCTTTCCGAGGGGAATATAATTGAGAGGGTTGCCTATACTCTTTTACTATTTAAAAAACTATACTCAGACCGCCTTTGGACTAGAACTGAAATTGCCAGTTTTTGTGGGTCAAGAACTCCAACAGTTATAAAAGCTCTCGGTGATTTAGAAAAAATGTCCATTATAAGACAAGAACGACGTGAAATCGAAATTATCAATGAAGAAGCTTTGGTAAACTTGGTGTTTCATTTTGCAGACGAAATTTAATCTAGATACAGAAGTGTTGAGATTAGGTGTAGTTACAAGAAATATTCACAATCGTTTATCAGCTAGCTTATAATCAATCTCATAGCCATCGAGTAAACTTAGTTCATAGCGAATTTGTGCGAGTGAAACTCTAAGGCATGGGAGGAACTATGAAAAAGATAGTAATTGTAGGTGGAGGAACGGCTGGGATCTCGGTGGCTAGTGCCTTACTAAGAAAAAGATCAGATTTAGAGATTAAAATTATTGAACCTAGTGAAACGCACTATTATCAGCCCTTATGGACATTGGTAGGCGGTGGAGTATTTCCACTGGAAAAAAGCGCAAGACCAATGCGCCATGTGATTCCCGATGGGACGGAATGGGTGAAAGGAAAAGTGGAAAGCTTTTTGCCTGAATCGAATGAAGTTGTTTTAGAAAATGGAAACAAGCTTTCCTATGACTACTTAGTAGTGGCCCCAGGAATACAATTGGATTGGAGTCGCATCGAAGGCTTAAAGGAAACTCTAGGGAAGAACGGAGTTTGTTCCAATTACTCAAAGGATTTTGTCGAGTACACTTGGGAATGTATGAATAATTTAAAAGATGGTAATGCCATTTTTACGTTTCCTTCTACGCCGATCAAATGTGCAGGTGCACCACAGAAAGTGATGTATCTAGCCGAGGAAACATTCAGAAATAATCATGTAAGGGATGATGTTGAGGTTAAATTTGTTTCGGCAGGTGGAGCTATCTTTGGTGTCCAAAAATATCGTGATGCCCTGGAGAAAGTAGTTGAAGATAAAAATATTCTTACTCAATTTCAGCATGATCTGTTTAAGGTAGATGGAGAAAAACAAATTGCCTACTTCAAACATATGGAAACAGGAGAGGTTTTTGAGCAAAAGTTTTCTATGCTTCATGTGTCTCCTCATATGTCAGCACCTGAGTTTATTAAGAAGAGCCCTTTGGCCAACGAGGCGGGGTGGGTAGATGTTGATAAGTTTTCCACTCAACATAATAAGTACTCAAACATTTTTTCAATTGGTGATGCGAGTAGTTTGCCTAATTCTAAAACTGGTGCTGCCATTCGTAAACAAGGTCCTGTCTTAGTGAAAAACTTGCTTGCAGAGATGAACAAAAAGGAACTAAAAGGAAAATATAGTGGGTATGCATCTTGTCCCTTGGTCACAAGTAGATCTACTTGCATTCTTGCGGAGTTCGACTATAGTGGACAACCTGCTGAAACTTTTCCCTTCAATCAAGCGGAGGAAAGAAAGAGTATGTACATTTTAAAAGCCTTTTTAATTCCATTTATGTATTGGAATGCAATGTTAAAAGGTTTTTTCTAAAGATACCGCTAGGCACCGCTTTAAAGCGGTGCCATTGCAACTGGGAGTAGACAATGACTGAACTTGAAGCCGCCCGTTATTCCATGGCATTTTCCCTCGGCTTTCATATTATTTTTGCAGCAATAGGGATGACCATGCCATTTTTTATGTCTATTGCTCACTATAAATACTTGAAAACAAAAAATTCTGAATACCTTGATTTAACAAAAATGTGGATGAAGGGAGTAGCTGTATTGTTTGCCGTCGGCGCAGTTTCGGGGACGGTTTTATCTTTCGAGCTTGGATTGCTATGGCCCGGCTTTATGAAATACGCTGGGCCTATTATTGGTATGCCATTTTCTTGGGAAGGGACTGCATTTTTTCTTGAAGCCGTTGCCATTGGATTGTTTTTGTATGGCTGGGATCGGATGCATCCATGGGTTCATTGGGCTGCAGGTCTGGTGGTAGGAGTTTCGGGTTTTGCATCAGGAATTTTTGTGGTTGCCGCCAATTCTTGGATGAACTCGCCACAGGGCTTTGAAATTGTAGATGGTGTAATTACAAGTGTAGATCCTATAAAAGCCATGTTTAATCCGGCTTGGCTACACCAAAGTATGCATATGCAAGTTGCAGCACTACAAGCCGTTGGCTTTGGAGTAGCCGGGATTCATGCTTACTTCCTTTTGAAAGCTCGTAAAACTGAAATTAATAAAAAGGCATTTATCATTGCCATGCTCATCGGCTCGGGGAGTTCTTTGGTTCAACCATTGATCGGTCACTTTGCAGCACAAAGAGTTGCTGTTCTTCAGCCGGCCAAATTAGCAGCAATGGAAGGACATTATGAAACATCAACGAGGGCTCCTCTTTATATAGGGGGTATACCCAATGATGAAAAAGAAGTAATGGAATATGGTATTCCTATTCCAGGGGCATTAAGCTTTTTGGCTTTCAACGACATTGATGCGGAAGTAATTGGCTTGGACCAATTTCCAAAAGAGGAAAGGCCTCCTACCGCAGTAGTTCATATTTCTTTTCAAATTATGGTGATGATTGGCAGCCTTTTAGCATTAGTTAGTACTTTGTTTTTTTACTTTCTATTCATTAAAAAGAATATCCCTAGTCTTTTTTATAAATTAGCCATTGTAACTAGCCCATTGGGATTTATTGCTATTGAGGCAGGTTGGATTACTACAGAAGTAGGTCGTCAGCCCTGGATAATTTATGAATTTATGAAAGTGGGAGAAGCCCTTACTCCAGTAGCGGGTATGCAGTATCATTTTTTTCTTTTTTTGTTTTTATATTTAGGTCTCGGTTTCTTAACCTTTAAACTTTTAAAAAGAATGGTGAACCACTATGTATGATGCATCTGTTTTTGTATTACTGTTTTTTGTAGCAGCATCTATTGTTTTGTATGTGGTTTTAGGTGGAGCTGACTATGGAGCAGGGATCATTGAACTCTTGCCGATAAGAAATTCTGAAATTCGTAGAAAACAACGAGAAATAGTGAATCGCGCAATGGGACCAGTTTGGGAAGCAAACCATATGTGGCTTGTGATCATTGTGGTTATACTATTTATGGGTTTCCCTGTGATCTTTCAAAATGTCATGGTTTCATTGCATATTCCAATAGTAGCCGTATTGATTGGCATTGTTGCCAGAGGAAGTGTTTTTACCTTCAGACATTACGAAGTAGAGCTTACTCCCACCAGAGCAAAGGCTTACACAATTTCTTTTGGGCTCTCTAGTTTATGGACCAGCTTTTGGTTGGGTGTGACTGCTGGAAGTTTATTTCGAGGTTTAATAAGTACTCAGTCGGCTGATTTTTATACACTTTATGTTGCTCCTTGGTTTGGTTTATTCCCATTGAGTTTAGGTTTTTTTACTACCAGCATCTTTAGTTTTTTGGCTGCTATTTTTTTAGTGGGTGAATCACAAGATATAGAGATGAAGAAATATTTTGTAGCTAGAGCTTGGAAAACAAATTTATTTGTGATCGGAACAGGAGCAGTTGTTTTTCTATCAGCAAGTATCGAAGGTTATGAGCTGATGAATAATTTTTTTAAAAATCCTTTGGCAGTATTGGCATTCATTCTAGCAAATATTAGTTTTTTTGTGCTGTGGTTCAAACTTCAAAAAAGAAGGAGTTTCTATACACGCCTTATTGCCGCCGCTCAAGTGAGTTTTATTTTAATAGGTTGGTTTGCGATGCATTGGCCAAATGCTCTAAAGCTTGATGGTATTTATCTTAGTTTTTTTAATAGTACGGCACCTGAACCTGTATTGAATCAATTAATTATTGCTCTTTTACTTGGCTCTTGTTTTATTTTCCCGAGTTTATTTTTTCTAATTAGAACTTTTAAGATGGAAAAAAAGGAGAGCTAGGCTCTCCTTTTTTAGTTCTGTTTGTAATCACACTGACCATGAATGATGCGATTGTAATAAATAGGATCTGAGTTTTTAGGTTCATCTAATAAGATACTTTGCTTTAATTCGAAGATTAGAACGTTTTTTTCTTGGTAACCATATTTAAAGGTGGCCATTTGATTTCTTTTCTTTGATTTACTCGTATAGACAAGAGCTGTGCTAGTTTCTATTTTATCGAAGAAATATTCGTTGATTTTAAACTCTATTGCCGCTAACGGTTTAGAGAATGTGATCGTTGGGTATTCAGGTTCACCAAGAACGGGTCCTAGCTTTAGTTTTTGTATTTTAAAGGAATATTTATATCGCTCGACTTTAATTGGAGATTCTAATTCCACAGCATAGCATTCATTTACGTTTTCAAAATCTTCTATGGAGGCGCTACGATTGGCGTTTTCAAAGATTGATTTAAATTGTTCGAAAGTATTCGCACTAAGTGAAACACTTGTTGTTAAAAAAAGTACCAATGACATTATTTTTGACATTTCATCCCCTTGTTTTTTTGTTCTAAGTAAAAATTGTTCTATCCAAGGAAGGGCTTGTCACGTTTTTTTTAGCATTGTTTTTTTGATTTTCAATTGAGAGAGTTTTTTGGAAACAATTTTGTGTTATGAGAGCCTGTAATGCAAAGTATTGGGTTTATTTTCCTATATTTCATTTTATTAATTTAAACGAAGAGCTTATATTAATTAGTCTAGTTGTTAGCCTTATCAAGATCGAGGAAAGCCAATTGTGAGCGCATTAAGAAAAACTTTTGTAAGTACATTAATATTAGGATTATTGACTCTTTGTTTAAGTGTATTTAATAGTGGCTGTACCCATAATACAGACTGGAGAAAGACAGATCGTTCAAGTGTTGGACTTGCGCCACCGCTTGAAGAAACTGAAGAGGCAGTAGTACAACTTTATGCTGCTCGCGCTTTCAATTGGCGACAATATGTTGCCGTTCATTCTTGGATTTCTTTGAAAGAAAAAGGGGCGAAGCAGTGGACAACATTTCAAGTGGTAGGTTGGCGAGTTAGAAATGGTCAAAGTGCCATTGTGGAATCTCATGGGTTACCAGATAAGAAGTGGTACGGCAATGAACCAAAGTTGTTAATGGACTTAAGAGGGGAAGATGCTGAGAAAGCAATACCTAAAATTATTTCTTCAGTTAAAGACTACCCATACCCCAATACCTATCGTGCCTACCCCGGGCCAAATAGTAATACGTTTATTTCTTATATAATTAGAAATGTGGATGAACTCACAGTGGAGTTGCCTCCGCACGCCATTGGTAAAGATTGGCTAGTGGATTCCTACCTCTTTTCTAAAACAGAATCCGGCACTGGCGTGCAAATGTCAGTTTTAGGTCTATTGGGTTTTAGTGTGGGTGCTGCAGAAGGATTTGAATTGAATTTACTAGGTATGAACTTTGGTTTTGATTTTATGCGACCTGCAATAAAATTACCTTTTCTTGGTAGGGTAGGGATGAAGGATGAAAACCTTTAAGTCCTGTATTGGTTCGCGTTAAATGAGTTCATACTATAATATTTTAGGCTATTAATTTAAAGTAAGACTCTGATAGAAATACTTCCTTGAATTTAATGTCTATTTTAATGCTGCCATTGACAACTATCCCTGCTGTTTGTGGTGGCCTTTTAAAACCCAATTGTGGATGTCGGCCTATTTGTGATTAATTTCAACTTAAATGGAACCAACGACATTAGTGATTACAGTTCTAATATCATCAGAAATTCAGCAGAAAGCATTGACTACGTAAGTTGTTTAGGTGGACCAGTGGGAGCTCCATGTCCGTTAAATTAAGTCATGGCTTTGAATCTTCATAAAAATTAGCGATATTTGATTGGAAAATATGCATTAATACAATGGGCATTGCATTATACGGGCACAGCTAAGTGTCTGTATTTCATAGTGAAATCCCTAGTTTAAGGGAAACAAGTGCTCGTAGGATGACTAGCTTAAAGCTTGAAATTTGTAAACTGAATGTTATTGTCGGGCCTCTTTAAATACAAAAGTAAGGATTTTAAATGATTATTGAAAAAGATTGCGTAGTTAGCATTGAATACACATTAACAGATGCAGAAGGCAAAGTTTTAGACAAATCAGATGCTTCTGGTCCATTAAAATATCTTCATGGACATCAAAATATTATTCCTGGTTTGGAAGATGAGCTTGCGGGTAAAACCAATGGCGATGAACTTGATGTAAGCATTGAGGCTGCAAAGGCTTACGGACAAGTGGATAGTACTTTGATTCAAGAAGTTCCAAAAGAGCAGTTTGCTTCAATGCCTGATATTAAAGAAGGTATGCAAGTTCAGGCACAAACGGATCAAGGGCCAATAGTTTTCATGGTAACTGAAGTGAAAGATGACACTGTGGTTGTAGATGCCAACCATCCTTTAGCTGGAATTGATTTGAATTTCTCTGTGAAAGTAGTTGAAGTTCGTAAAGCCGAGGCAGAAGAAATCGCCCACGGTCACGTACACTAAATAATAGAAAAATTAAAATTAGAAGCCGCTAGCATATTGCTTAGCGGCTTTTTTATTTAAAATTCATAAAATTTTGAAAAGCTACTAGAAAAGAGGCGTTTATACAAATCCCATAATACCTTTGCTGAAATAAAACAAACCAATTCCTATGGCGAAGCTTTTTCCATATTTTCTAAATTGTTGTTCCGAAAGTCTATCGAGTACTAGCTTGCCTAATCGAGTTCCTGTGAAAGCTGTTAGGATTGCTATTGGAAAAATAATCCAAGGAAGTTCCGCCTCTATCTTTGTGCCACTTAGGAGGAGTTGCCCATAGTAGCCTAATTTCATAAAGTGACTAAAGCTCTGTGTAAATGATTTCGTAGCGATTACCTGTTCTTTCTCTAGTTCACTATTTAAGTAAAAAACATCGAGTATTGGCCCTGAAGCTCCGGCCATAATTTGCGTAGCCATTACTAATATCCCACACATGAAGGCATTAGATTTTTTTAAAATATTAAACTTTAATTTTTTACTAAAACTAAAGCCTAAGAGAGGGCTTAGGCCTAGAGCTATTAGAACAAACTCCTTTGATGGTAAGAACTGAATCCATGAAAAAAGAGCCAAGCTAAAAAGGCTTCCAATAAAGTAGGGGGCTACTACCTTGTATTGAATGTCTTTTCGAAACAGATAGGCTCTAGAAGAATTTGATGCCATTTGGGTTACTCCATGAATGACCATTGCACTACTTATTGGAAAGAGTATGCTAAAAATACCCATTAAA
>JAYZXX010000021.1:0-6059 GCA_036140815.1 Bdellovibrionota bacterium
CCACGCATAGAACTAGTTGTATCTTCAGAACCTGTGTCAATAATGTTTCCAGAGGACTCAACGGAAGCTGACATCTCCTTTAACTTTACGGCATGTTCACCTGTAGACTTTGTAGCATCCGTTAGAACATGTACTACATCATGAAGTGGTTTAATCAATTTTTTGCTGATAAAGAAAAGAACCGTACTAAAAAATAACATGGCAAAGAACATATAAAATACTAAGCTCGTAATGGATTCCATTTTTGCAGCTTTGAGAAGATCATAGGTAAATTGAATCTTTACCAAGACATCTTTTTGTTTAAAATTTTTGGAAGAAAGATTTTCCATGACTGCGCTTTTTTCGTAATAAGCAACTCTCTCTGAAGAATAGAATACTTCAATGGATTTCACCGCATCATCATTGTTCGCAATATCGGTAATGAATTCCTGCACAATTTCTTTTTTATCACCAAAACGATTAATGGCTTGATGAATGATTTTGCTCTCAACCAAAATTTCGTGATCTAAGCCTTTATCAAAATTCTGAACCAATCGCCAACTAAACAAGCCACCTGCGGCAAGCATAATAACTGCCATAGATAAATTCATCACTATTACCAGGCGAGCATTAAACGACAACTTTTTAATTCTGCGTAACATACTGAAATAACCTCCGATTCCAAACGAACTATCGTCATTTCGAAGGCTAATTATTAGAGTTACCACATTAAGCGCAGGAAACTGTACCAAAGTAAAATACTCTAACAAAGTTTACTTAACTAAACCCTAACAATTTTCAATGTGAAACGAAAAAAGGATAGATCCTATATGGAACTATCCCTTTAGATAATCTAGAGATAAATATGATTTATTCTACGATTTCTAAAACGCTACGTTTGTTTAGCTTAGTGCTAGCAGCGTTTAAAATGGTACGCATAGAACGCGCAGTTCTTCCTTGCTTACCAATCACTTTTCCTAAATCATCTTTGCTCACTTTAAGTTCAACTACAGTCGTTTGTTCTCCAGCAATCTCACTAACTTCTACGTCATTTGGGTTATCAACCAGTGACTTTGCCATAAACTCAACTAAGTCTTTTAAGCTTGTAGTTTCCATCTTCTACTCTCCTAGCAACTTGGGCCCGAACAGGTATTAAACTAATTTACTAGGTATACTATAAAGCAAGCAAAAACAAGTGCAAAGACTAGTTTTTTCTTACTTCACGTAGGATTGACTTTACGCGTTCGGAAGCTTGAGCGCCTTTTTCCAACCAATAGTTAACTCTTTCTTCATCTAAGCGAATTCCTTCTTCTTTTCCACGTGGGCTTGGGTTGAATTGACCCAAAATCTCTAAGAATTTGCCATCACGAAAACGACGAGAATCAGCCGCTACTAGACGGTACTTGGCTGCATGAGTCCTTCCACAACGTTGTAAACGAATTACTACCATTTGTTCTCCTAAATATTGCAGTATCTTGCTGCTAGTTTACTTTGCATTTTATAAATATAAATACAGACTGCCGTTTGTATCTAATTACGCTTTAATCCTCAACCTAAAAGTGCATTGCACCTAACGCTGGATGTAATATTTATAGACTCCCTATCGAAAAGGAAATCCTCCACCGCCACCTTTGCCGCCTTTGCCACCTTTTTTACCACCCATTCCTGGGAAACCGCCCCCGCCAAATGGGTTTCCGCCACCCATTCCAGGGAATCCACCACCTCCCATTCCGGGCATTCCGCCGCCGAACATGCCGCCAGCGCCCATCTTCATAAAGCTTTGCATCATCTTTTTAGACTCCTCAAACTGCTTCACGAATCGGTTTACGTCTTTAACCTCAGTACCGCTACCTTTAGCAATACGGGCTCTTCGACTCCCGTTTAGTATCTTAGGCTCCGCTCTCTCTTTTGGCGTCATAGAGCGAATGATAGCTTCAATTTTTTTCAGTTCTTCATCTGGAGGAGTCATATTCTTTAATTGTTTTTTCAACTGCCCCATTCCCGGAAGCATTCCTAACAATGACTCCATAGAGCCTAGCTTTTTCATTTGTTGAATTTGGCTCAAAAAATCTTCCATGGTGAATTGATTTTTCATCATTTTCTTGGCGGTTTGCATCGCCTCTTTTTCATCCACCACTTCTTGTGCTTTCTCCACAAGACTTAAAACATCTCCCATATCAAGGATTCTGGATGCCAAACGGTCTGGGTGGAAAACCTCAAGTTCAGAAACTTTCTCCCCCATACCGAGAAATTTGATAGGCACACCTGTTGCCTCACGAATACTAAGAGCTGCACCACCACGGGCATCTCCATCCACTTTTGTAAGCACCAAACCTGTAATTCCCAGGCGCTCATGGAAGCCCTCAGCAACGTTTACAGCTTGTTGTCCTAGCATTGCATCGGCTACCAACAAAACTTCTCTAGGTTGCCAGATGTCTTTTAAACGGCCCAACTCACCCATTAGATCTTCATCAATTTGTAACCGACCAGCGGTATCTACTAATACCACCTCCACCATATTATCTTTAGCCCAAGCCTTGGCATTTTCTAAGATTTCCTCAGGTTTTTGCCCCACCTGCGTGTTGTAAACAGGAAAATCATTGTCTTTTGCTAATTGCTTCAACTGGTCGATCGCAGCAGGACGGTAAATATCTGCAGGCACTAAACCCGGCTTTTTACCTAGCTTTTTTCTGATATGAAGGGCTAATTTTGCAGATGTGGTAGTTTTACCAGCACCTTGCAGACCAACCATAAAAACAACGGCAGGAGAGCCCTTTGTATCAAGCCCCTCTGCTTCGCCGCCTAAGATCCTAACTAATTCGTCATTTACAATTTTAACAAATTGTTCACCTGGGGAAACCGCAGACAGGACTTCTTCTCCCATAGCCTTCTTTTTCACCTCGTCGATGAAACTTTTTACCACTTTAAAGTTAACATCAGCCTCTAAAAGACTCATACGCACTTCTTTTACCGCGTCTTCAATGTTCTTTTCGCTAATTTTATGCTGGCCTTTGAGCTTTTTAACGCTCCCCATAATCCGATCTGAAAGGCTTTCGAACATGATTTCTCCCATTTATACATAAGTCCGTAAACTAAACTTTAAGATAGCTTAATAACAAATATTGCCCAATGTTTCAAACCAATACGAGCTTTAGAAATAGAAAGAGCCTGCCGATAAACTAATGGTTTGTTTATAAAGGGAGCAAAATGGAAAAGCATACAGATTTCACAGGTCTAAGAGTTATTGCGGTTGAAGACAATGTGGTTTGCGCAAAGGTAATCGAAAGATTTTTAGAAAAAATGGGATGCCAATTTCAAATATTTGAAGATCCTGAAAACGCTTTAAGATGCTTAAAAGAAAAACCCTTTGATCTTGCAATCATTGACTTAAATAACCCAGGTATGGCAGGAACCCTAGTCGCGGACAAATTTCAGCAAGAAAGCTCGGGCTTAAATATGATCGCTACCACTGCTTTTGTAGAAAGCTACTCTCGAGAAGAATGCCTTAATCATGGATTTAAAGAATTATTATTGAAACCTCTTACTGCCGACACACTAGCGAAAGGCATGGAAAAAGCTTTGGAGCCTCCACAACTGTTTCCTGAAGAAGAGTTAAGAGAAATCATGGCTTATTTTGATGATGATGTAGAGTTTATGGAAAAAAACTTTCAAATCATGAAGAAAAAAATCGGTTCTAAAACTCAAGACTTAGAAAATGCTATTAATGACAAAGACTATCAAAAAATAGCCTTTGCTTCTCATTCAATTAAAAATTCTTTGATGTACTTTGGAAAAAGCAAAGCTCTTACGGCTATAAAGGAAATTGAAGAAGCCTCTCGGAAATCTGAGGATATCAATTTTCACTACCCTCTAAATAGTTTTAAGCAAAACATTTCAGAAATTGAAGAAAAGGTAGTTGCAATTCGTAAAGCCATTCACGACGAAAAAACCAACTACCCTTCTATTAAATTGATGAGTCAGTACAAAACCTCTGCTTAAAATCTTTGGTATTTACCGTTTTTCACACAGTTTCGTGCTACGAAGAAAAGTAGCACGAAGGAGACTATACTAACACTTAATGCAAAATATGGTTCCACATCACTCTTACCTAACATGCCAAATCGAACGCCATTAATTAGATAAAACAAAGGATTCAACTTACTAATTAACTGCCATACCGAGGATAAACCATCAATGGAGTAAAACACTCCGCCTAGATACATTAGAGGCAGCAAGATAAAATTCCCCACTGCACTCAACTGCTCAAAAGAACTTGCCCAGAAAGCAACAGCAATGCCAATTTGGGCAAAAATCAAACTTCCAATGATCAAGAATGCAAACAATAAAAATGGATGGGCAATTCCAAGTAAATCACCATAGTAAAAGTAGTTGAACACAAATCCCATTGCACCTATTAAGCCACCAACCATTAGGCCTCTGGTGAGTCCACCAAGACAAAGAGCCCATACAATACTAGAATAACTCAATGGCATAACGCGTAGATCTTGGAGCTCGCCATGAAACTTAGAATTGGTCACGGAACTTGATGTATTTTGAAAAGAGTTATTAAGCGCTCCCATCATCACAAGGCCGGGAATCAAAAATACCAGGTAACTAAAGCCTGTATCCATGGTGATACTTTCCCCTAGGGACACGCCAAAAATCATTAAATAAAGGCCAGTATTAATCAAAGGAGTGAAAACCGTTTGCTTAATCACACGTACAATTCGGCGATACTCACGGTAATACAACATTGGAAATCCACTTTTCCTCGCACTAGACATTATAGACCTCCTTTTGCTGAAGTACTCACCACATCTAAAAAGGCTTCTTCTAAACTACCTTCTTTAATAAAAATATCTTCAATCACCGAACGATCCATATCCAACTCTTTTAATAAGCCTCCTAAATTCATTTGATTCGGAATTTGAAAGACTAGTGAATCATTTTCTTTTTGTAATAGATAAGGGGAACTGCATTCTACATTTGTATTCGTCTTAATAACTACTTGTCGATTAGTTCTCTTAGAAATCAATTCTTTCGTTCCACCTTCTTCAAGCAATTTTCCACGAGAAATAATAGCAAGACGATCGCAAAGCTCTTCAGCTTCTTCTAAATAATGAGTGGTAAGCATGATTGTCATACCTTCTTTTTCATTTAACTCTCTGACAAAAGCCCACATGGAGTTTCTTAATTCAATATCCACTCCGGCCGTCGGTTCATCGAGCAACAAAAGCTTAGGACTATGCACCAAGGCTTTAGCAATCAACAAACGACGTTTCATGCCCCCAGATAGTTCTCGCACCAATTTATCTCTGTGCTCCGTCAAACCAAGGTTTTCAAGAAGATAATCACAGCGTTTTTGATTGTCATAAAGACCATAATATCCGGACACAAATCGAAGAATCTCATGAACCTTGAAAAAACCATGATTGATAATTTCTTGAGGAACCACACCTATCAAGGCTTTTGTATCATATTGCTCAGGCCCAACCTCATTGCCAAAAACCTTAATTGAGCCTGAATCCCCACGTAAAAGAGTACTAATAATAGAAATCAAAGTTGTTTTCCCAGAACCATTTGGCCCTAGGAGCGCATACATCTCACCGGGATTTATAGAAAAACTAACATCATCAAGAGCTTTCAAACTACCATAGCTCTTGCTAACACCACTTACATCTAATGCTTTCAATCTAACCACCTATTTTTTGAATCGCTCTAACATAACACAGCCCCAAAAAAAGACACAGCCCAATCCCCCAAAAACAAAACTTTACATTTAGAAAAGCAAAAAACTTTCCCAAAAGAACACCGGCTAAAAAAATAAGCAAAAAAACAAAAGCACCTTCAAGAGCAAAGCGACTTCAACAGCCAACGGCGGCAAAGCCGCCCCCTACCCCCGCGCCAGCAAACAAAAAAAGGACTACGAGATTTAGTAAAGAAGAAATGAGAAAGAGGCCTTCTGAAGCAAAAGTATTTTCCTCAGACCTTTTTGTCGCAGGAGGCGACAAAACGAGCGACATGGACGTGAGGGCAGCTGACGAAGCGATAGCGAAGGAAGCGAACCGGAAGCGCGTCTG
>JAYZXX010000022.1:0-22034 GCA_036140815.1 Bdellovibrionota bacterium
AGCGGAGTAAAAGACTAAGGGGTTTTCCTCCACTTTTTTTCGCAGACTTGAATCTCTTAAACTTATAATCAGCGAGTTTAAACTCTCCTGTAAAACAGCTTCTTTGTCGAGACTCCTGTAAAAGTAGGCGCTCTGACTGGCCTTTTTTTGTGCTAGATAGTAGTTTACCCCAAGGAAAATATACTCCAGCTGATTCTCTCCAACTATATCCCCAGTTTGAAAAGAGTGGCCAACTTTCAGTGTATTTAAGTATTTCGCCTCTGTGGAATTTAAAAGGTATTTGTTGTTTCTTTTAGAAAGCTTATCATAGAGCTGAATGAGGAATTCTGTATCTGCAAGAACGGCGATTTTGAATTTAGAAAATTCTTTTTGGTACCTAAGTGCAAGTTTGCTTTGCGCAACACCAAGGGAGTCGACTACATGCGCGTCATTTTCAAAATAGGTAAAACGATTTGGAGAATAACGACACGAACTTGCCTGGCTAGTTATACAACAAAGCGAAAAGCTAAGGACTAAAAACAGTATTTTTACGAAACAAAATTGATTCAATGACTTACCTTTGTGAGCTCTTCATTATAAAAGGAATGCTAGGATAAGGAAAAAAAATGTCTTCTAAAGATAGTTTTTGAAAAAGATTCCTAGATTTTTAGCTGAATCTAAATCTCTTAGATTTTGCAAGAAGATCTTCTTCTAAAGCTGAGTGATGGGTTTCGTTTATCTTCATGCTGAATACAAAAGAATCGGATAGGAAAATTTAGGATATTCAAATCATAAATTACTAGAAACTGAGCTTACTTTATAACAGGATGTTCGGGAGTTATTTTGCACTGAGACAAAAGCCTTTCATGAAGAATTCATTTAGCTCACCTGCTTCGTTCATCTTGCTTTTAGCAGGATCTGCGAGTAGTCTCCGACTTATATGGAAAAACTAAGAAAATTCAACCTAGGTCTAATTTACTACAGTGTTTTTGTCATCATGTGGGGGGCTTGGGTTCGGATTTCAAAATCTGGAGACGGTTGTGGGGAGCATTGGCCTCTTTGTCACGGGGAATGGGTCCCTAGTCAAAAACCCATTGCTACTTGGATTGAGTTTTCTCATAGAATATCCACTGGGATTTACGGCATTCTGATTTTGATTTTCGTGATTATGGCTTTCAAACGTCATAATAGGGCTGTGAAGTGGGGAAGTCTTTTTGTCTTATTTTTCACCATTACAGAATCTTTGATTGGCGCTCAGTTGGTGCTGAAGGGTCTTGTTGGTAGTGATGCCAGTTTAGCAAGGGCCTATTGGATGGGAGTCCATCAGGTTAATTCCATGTTGTTAACAGGTAGTTTGGTGCTTTGTTATGACTTTATCAGATTCCCTGATTTGATTGGATTTAGAAAATCTTTGCTGAGCATTTCAAAGTATTCAGGATTGTGTTTATTCTTAATAGTGGTTGCATCTGCAGGAGCTTTGGCTGCACTTAGTGGTACCTTGTTTCCAAGTACTGATTTGCTACTAGGATTTATGAAAGACTTTTCTCAAGATAGTCATATTTTTGTACGGCTTCGTGCAAGTCATCCCATGTTAGCATGTAGCTTTGCCTTAGTTATTTTTTATTCTCTAGGTTTTCAAAAAGAAAGAACTGAATTGTTTAAGACTAGAAGTAGAAACTTTATGGCTTTAACAGCTCTGGCAGTGATGATTGGTTTTGTGACACTGTTAAGTCTCTCGCCGAGTGCTTTAAAAATGATCCATTTAGGTATGGCCCATATTTTATGGATGTACTTTTTGTTATGGGTAAATGCAAGCAAGACGCGTGGACAGATCTTTTAGTTTTTCTTGCTCTATACTAAGCTTTCAGTAAAATAGGCGAGGGAGGGGCTATGATTACAGTTCATTATTTAGAAAATTCACAGGCAATTCGCATCGTTTGGCTTTTAGAGGAGCTAGGCTTGGATTATGATGTGAAACTTTACAAAAGAGATAAAACTACAAAACTTGCACCAGAGAATTTCAAAAGGCTTCATCCCTTTGGTACCTCGCCTGTGATCGAAACGGATGGTAAAATCATTGCTGAAACTAATGTCATTGTTGATTATATATTGGATCAAAAAGAAGGCTCTAGTCTTCGTCCAGAAAGATCCACAGAAGACTTTGATAAGTATAATTTTTGGTTTCATGCCTCTCAGGCGAGTTTAATGCCAATGCTTTTTACGTCATTTTTGTTTCACAAAGTTGCATCAAGTGTTCCTTTTTTTCTAAAGCCAATTCTAGAGGGAGTGAGTAAAAAAGTTCATACGATCATTTTGAGTCCACGAACAGATCGAATTTTGTTTATGTTAAATCAGGATTTGGCAAAAGGTCCTTGGTTGTGTGGAGAACAGATTAGCGCTGCCGATATTGTTTTAGGATATAGTTTAAAAGTGGCTGAAGCTCGTGTGGGCTTATCTAACTTTGCAAATTGCAGAAGATTTTTAACCAATATGGAGCAAAGAGAGGCCTATAAGAGGGCTGTGGAAAGAGTTGGTGGATTTACCACCAATATTTAAATTTTAATTCGCTCCAATTTCTGAGCAAGCTGTTTCTTCAATGATAATATGAGCAATATCTAATTCCGCCAATATTTTTTGGCGGTAATACTCAGGGCCTTTAGATTCACTTCTACAAATTTTTAATTCGCATGCGTGAGCGTCAGGAGCAATTCGCCAAATGTGTAGGTCGGTGATTTCCATTTTTTCTTCTGTTGAAAATATATTATAGATCTTTTCCTCCTGAATCATTAGAGACTTTCCATCTAATAACTCCCATGCGGTGCTCTTGCAAAGGGAGATAGCCCATTTTAAAATTACGATCCCACCAACTACTCCCATCAAGGGGTCTGCCCAATTCCATTGAAAATACTTTCCTGCGAATAAGGCGATAATGGCAAAAACAGAAGTTAGTGCATCGGTGATTACGTGAATCAAGGCGCTTCGGTGATTGTGATCATGGACGTGTGCATGTTCATGGCTTTTAGAGTGCTCGTGGGCTTCAAAGTCATTGCTGTGTCCGTGATCGTGACTATGGTCGTGGTGGTGATCATGTTTTCCCCATAGAAGGTAGGCGCTCAAAAGGTTTACGAACAAACCTACAAAGGAAATTAAAATTGCGGTATCAAAACTGATAATTTGAGGGGAGAAAAACCTTTCTAATGACTCAATGGCCATTCCTACAGCTACTACGGCCAATAAAATAGCGCTGGTGTAGCCCCCTAGAGGAATGAATTTTCCAGTGCCGAAACTAAACTTTTCGTTCATACTTTTAGATTTTGCTAAGCGGTAGGCAATTACACTAATTCCCAAGGCTCCGACATGACTTGCCATATGCCAGGCATCGGCTAACAAGGCCATAGAGCTAGTTAAATAGCCAAATACCAGTTCAACTATCATTGTGACAGCGGTTAAGATTATAACAAAAATGGTTCGCTTCTCATTTTCAGCAATACTTGAGTCTTGAAGGACATAATCGTGTTTATGAATATGCTTGTGATGTTTCATTATTATTTCCAAAAGCTTTTTGTGAGTTGAATTAAAGACATGGCCTCTTTGTCCCTTTTTGAGCTAGGGGACTGTGGATTAGTCATAATATGTTCTTTAATATGCTCTTCCAATAAAAGTCGAATGAGAGAGTTCATTGCTCCACGACTTGCACTTAGGGTCTGCAATATTTTAAAGCAGTCCTGAGACTTATCTTCAAGAGCCTTTTCCACCGCCTCAAGCTGACCTTTGATTTTTCGGATTCTTATTACAATTTTCTTTTTGTTTTCATTAATGTGAGCCATAGCTATTACTATACTGGGGTAGGGTATAGGTCAAGACTGTTTTTAAAGACGATGAAAGCTGTGTTCACTCAGTTTTTGGTTTTTGAGATATTTGTTTTTAAGTTCCAGATATAGCTCTTGATTGGCTTTTTTCTTTAATGCATCGTCTAATCTTTTTATAACTTCATCAACATGCTTATATTTAGGATTTATTGCAATATAGACCTGGTTTGTAGGGAGACAGCCAAGTTCTTTGATTTTTTCTAGCTTGGTCTGGTAATGTACAACGTTTTGATCGCCCACGAAAACATCGATGCGGTTTGAATCTAAAAGTTTACTGAAACGAGTAAGGGAGTCCCTGTCTGATATTAGCTCTACATTTTGTGGTTTGCTAGAAATGTATTTATCCAACTCATCACTGTAGCCATAGCTTTGGATAGCTCCCAGTCGAATCTCTTTGATGGAATCGAGGTTCTCGTATTTCCAGGCAAAGGTTTTTTTTCCATAAAAACAAGCACGGTAACTGAAGCTAGGATTATGAGTAAGCTTCATCCCAGGGGCTTCTGTACTAGAAACTGTTAGGAGTCCATCAAATTCCTTTCCTTGTTTTGCTAAGAAAATGGCTCGAGACCACGGCATGATTTTGTAATCCATTTTTAAATTGGCTTGGTCAAAGATTTGTTGAATGTATTCGACGGCAAACCCAGGTTTAGATTCATTGTTACAAATGTATGGACACCATTCGGTTGTAGAAAAATTTACTTTTATATTTGAGTTGGGTAGATCTGCCAACAAATGCTCACTAGCATTGATAAATATAAAAGATAAAGGAAGTCCTAATAACAAATTTCTAAACGCTTTTGACATACAGTTTTGTCCTACCTTGTAAGTTGACCTCGAAAAGTTCGAGTACCTTAACCTTAACGGCATTTTGGGCCTTCAGATTTAATGAAAGCATCAAATATTGCGATTTTCTTTAGCTTTCTTGAGAATGGCTTTAATCGAGATAAGGTCTATTTGTATTCGTTTAATTTTTCACCAAAAACATACTAAAAACAATTAAGACAGTCTCATAAAAAAACGAGAACTTAAGCATTGAATAAAAAAGATTTCTAAACAAACACAGAAAGTTTTAAAACAAAAACGACATCATTGTTTAAGGCTTTTTAAACAATTCAGGGTATAAAGGCTTAGAAAATATTTTTCTCTCATAATAAGTATTCCGTTTAATTTTATAAAAATCCTTTAATCGGCAATAAGACTTGCCTATCCTCGAAAGTATAATTATGAAAAAGGAGTCTAGCTTGAAAACTAAAATTCAATATTTTATAGCATTAGGAATAAGTATGTTCATGGTAGCATGCGCCCATTGTGACTATTCTGATAAATCTAAAATTACTGCGAAATTAGAGCCGAAAAGTAATAGTAAAGTTGGGGGAGAGATCAAGGTTTTTGAAAACTCAAAGGGGCAGGTGATGGCAAAGTTAAGCATTAACGGACTGAATGCCAATGCCAAGCATGGATTTCATATTCATGAAAATGGAGACTGCTCTTCGGCTGATGGAAAATCTGCTGGAGGACATTTCGCTCCCGAAGGACATAATCATGCGGGTCCAGAGGTAAAAATGCGCCATCTTGGTGATTTAGGAAATATCACTGCTGATGCGGAAGGTATGGTTAATACTGAAATTGAAATTGTTGGTGCTAACTTGAAAAAGGGTGACAAATTGTCAATAGTAAACAGAGCTTTTGTCGTCCACGCAGGAGCTGATGATTTAAAGACGCAACCGAGTGGTGCAGCTGGGAAAAGAATCGCTTGTGCAGTTATTAAATAGTAAAACAAAACAATCTCTAGCTTGGTTCTAGAGATTGTTTCTCTATTTTTAATTTTCTTTTCATTTTACCTCATCTTATAGCGCTACTTTTTCCTGTAAAATTTCTGAGAAAGTTTTAAATTCTTTATACAAAACATTATTTTTTTTGCCTACCGGTAAGTCAATTAAGTGCTTGTCAGAATATGACTCATTTAAATATGCGTCGATGGCTCTTCTTGTTTGTATCTTTGATAAACTCATATATCCTCCTTGATTGTTTATGTATTTATAGTAGATTTTTTGGTGATAAAAATATTCGTGTCTTATTGAAAGTTTTGCGTAGGGAATTACACAAAACACAAGGCTTAGGTCTGGCTTTTGAAGGTTTTCTAAGACCAAAGGGCGGAAAAAACACAAATTCATTTTAGTATGTAGGTACCGACTTAGGAGTGTAGAAATGTTGAAAGTCATAATATTTTTAATTTTATCCATCTCAGTTTTAGCAAGTACTTCGGATGAAGAAATCATGGACATGTTTCAAGAAAGAGATGTTTGCACTGACTTTGGGGTATCTTATGGATTCTCTATTTTGGATGCATCTAGAAAACCAAAATCGAAAAGTCTACTAAAACAAAGTTCAGAGAAAAACAAAGAGGGAGCTGAGAAAGAGTGTGTACGACTTCCTGAAAAGTACAAGGCGAGTCTTTTAGAAAAAGATGAATGTGATGCTTATATTTTGATTCATCCTGCGAAAGTAAATGCTGAGCAACTTAAATATCTAAGTTCCAAGCTTCATCATGCGCCATTTAAGATTTCCCCCAAATCAGATTTTCCTAATTTTGATTCCGGAAAGATCCCTTTTGGCCAGGATGTAAATGCTTGGGAAGAGCTAGACGAAATGAGAACAGAGTATGGAGAAGAGCTTACCGATTCGGGCGAGGATTCAGCTAGTTTAGAAAAAATTGAGAAAGAATATGAGAAAAAATATGAAGCACTGGTGCTCAAATCTTTGAAGTTGATGAAGCTTGCAAAAACGGATTACGAAATAGTGCAGTTTCCTTACCAGGGATGTGATTAGTTTACTATTAAAATAGACTTTAAATGGCTAGGGCCTTGCCTAGTCTTTTTTTACCTTTAATGAACTCGTTATTTTATTTTGGTACAGCTTTTTATTTCAGTAGGTTTGAATTCTAGATCGATAGGTTTTCACTCTATATCGAGATTAACAAATTGACATTTTCTTGTTTGATTTTAAACTTTAAATACGAAAAGGGGTGGTCTCTGAATTTAAAGTTGGTCTCTACAATAGCGATTTTGATTTTCTGCACCAATTCGATCTTGGCGGAGGCTAATCATAGCGAAACGCAAATTGAATCGGTGGGGATCAATACTCCGAAGCAGCAATTGAAGAAAGCTAATTCATTATATAGAAAAAAGAAATACATTGAAGCTTTGAATCTATATGCTGAATTGATTGCAGCGAATTCCAGCTATAGAA
This sequence comes from Bdellovibrionota bacterium, assembly GCA_036140815.1. Classification (GTDB taxonomy): domain Bacteria; phylum Bdellovibrionota; class Bdellovibrionia; order Bdellovibrionales; family UBA840; genus UBA6502. The sequence goes on from JAYZXX010000022.1 coordinate 7,098, forward strand.
ATTATGCCTATTTTTTTTCTGCCAAGGTATACGAAGCGAGAGGAATGCCTGAAATATCATATGATTATCTTAAACGAATTGATCAGAATAAAATAAAAGAAAAATTGAGGCCTACATAAGTCGTCTCGAGGAAAAAATTGTAAAACCTGAGCCGAAGTTTTCTAACAGTATTAAAAGGCTTAACTTTTTTTTAGAGATATCATCAGGTAAGAATTCGAACCCTGCCTTTGAGACATCTCCAGATGGTTCGAGCGATTCCCAATTAAATCTCGATGCAAGCATGAAGTACATTTATTCTTATACCAACAATTATGATTTGAGTTTAAAATATATTTTTAATCGAGAAAGCTATTCTGTAAATTCCAGTGAGAACACAATTTATCATAGCTTTTATTTACCAATGTCCTACTATACCAAAAATGTGAGATACCGTATTAGTCCAAGTTTTACTTATAGCTACTATGGTGGACAGGATTATACTAAAACTTATGGTTCGAACTTTGATCTTTCATTTAATTCTGGAAAAAATTCTTTTTCATTTTATGTACAACATCTTGTTCTCGGCAGTCTTGAACAAGAAAACTATGCCTATCTTGATGGTAATTCAAACAAAATGAAAGTGACTTGGATTCGACGTTTTCAAAAATCTCAATTTTCAAGTTACCTTAGTTACAGCAGATACAACTATAGTGATACGGACTTAGAAGTCTATTCTTATAGTTCTCCGAATTTTGGTTTAAACTATAGTTTGTACTATTCTAAAATTGATTTCTATAGCGGAATTTGGTTTGAAAAGAGGACCTATGATGAGGACTCATCTGGCCTAATTAGAATTGATAACCTTAAGAATGCCCGTGTGCAATTCGGCTGGTCATTTGCAAAATACATACGGAGCTTTCTAAATATAGAATATGCAGCGAACTCTTCTTCTGATTCTGATAATGACTATGAGCAAGTCATTACCAGTTTGGGGATATCGAGTGGTTTTTAAGGAGAACTATATGAACTATTTAATTTTATTAGTTACTTTTCTAAGTACCCATCATGCTTTTGCTGTTGATAGCAGCCGGTGTGGAGATGTAAATCAACTAAAAGGAAAAGTGTTTATATTAAAAGAAAATGTTTCTCATTGGGATCCAGTTACTGCAGAAGTAAAGATTTGTGAGGGTGATACGCTTGAGACCAAGGCGGCTTCAAAATTATTGTTAAGCCTACCAGGTGGGAATCAGCTACGCCTAAATTCAAATACCAAAATCAAAATTAAAAAGTCTTTATTTGAGAAAACAAGAAAACAGAGTTTGATTCATTTGTTTTTTGGACAAATTAGAAACGAAGTAAATACTAAGTACGATGCAAAAAAGGACTTTTATAGAGTAGAAACCAAGTCTGTAATTGCAGGTGTAAGGGGTACTGATTTTTTAGTCCAATACGATGAACAAAGCCAATCTTCAGAAGTTACAAGCTTTGAGGGCTTGGTTGAAGCAACACCCATTGGTATCAATGGTGAGTTAGGTGGTGCCAAGCTAGTCAGACCTGGCTTTCAATTTCAAACGGATCGAAATAGAAAGTTACCGCGCCTAAAGGAGATGCCTAAATCTGAGTTTGAGGGTTTAAAGAATACAACGAATCTTAGAGCTGGGGGGGGAGAAGACGGCTCTAAGCTTTTACCGCGGGAAAACCTCAGAGAGAGCTTTGAAGAAAAACAACGTATTGATTTGCAAACTATTGGTTCTGAGCAAGGTGAAAAGGCCTTAAACGAAAGGATCGAAAATCGTGAGCTTCCAGGCGGAGATAAGGGGATTTTACCTCCGAAGCATCCTAGAAGGCCACCGCCTAAAAAAGAGGATTAAAATTGCTTTAATTGCTCCGGCAAATGCCGGGTTTTATTTTTCTTATTACTGATTCTGAGAATTAAAAAAAGTGCAAATTCTACTAGGATGTCGTCAAATTTTTGGTCAGTTACTTGTGTTCTAACTAGGTTTAGGCCCTATGCTTAAGGTCATTCAAGAGTTCACCTTGTTGATTTGAGCATTGTAGATTCTATAGTCCTTCCTTGTGCAATACCTATGCTATCTTATGTCTTTGATTTAAGGAGTAATATCTTGAAAAAAATGGTCTTAAAGCTTTTGCTTTTTCTAAGTTTCATTGTTGCCTACCAGGGCTATTCTTATGCCGATGAAGAAGTTGTGGATGTTCTAGAGGCTGCAAAGCTCGATGAAAAGGCGGAAAAGTATTATCTTCCAGAAAGTCTTCGGATTTTTTCCAAGTATATGTTGCTAGTTTATGACGGCAGTGATTCTGAAAAAATCAAAGCTTTTGATACGGCATTAGAAAGTTTGATTGGCTATTATAAATCTGATGCAGAAGTAGTAGAAGTAAAATCTTTAGAGGATTATTTAGCTCATCGTTATTTAGATAGAGAGTTGTATATTGATCTTCAGGCAGAAGTTAGGCATTTAACAAACGGCAAGGCTTATTATAAATTTTATTACCAACCCAATAGTAGTGCTGTATCTAAGCAGATAGCGCAGTACCATGAGAATCAATTTGAGTTCGCTCAAGAACGCTTTTCAGAGGTCTTAGAGAAACATTCTGGAAGCTCTTCGTCTAGTTTTAGTGGAGCTGAAAGGTATCGACGACAGATCTTTGATAAGTTTATGTCATGGGAGCTTCTGACTGAAAACTCTGATCGAGAAGCTTTGGGGTATTTGCATGTCATAAAATCAACGATAAGTAATCAGCAAAAACTCCAAATTGTTAATGCTTTTTCAAATGCTTTTAAAAAAATGGATGAAGAACTTCGCTCGGTAGGTGAAAAAGTAGCCGCGGACAAAGAAAAATTTCAAGTGGATATGGTGGAAGTAAAAGGAGTAGGGCGTTTCATTCAGCTTTTGTTAGGTGGGGTGTTTGAGAACTTAACTTCAATTGGATCAAAAAATATGATTTCAGGTTTATTGGATAATCCTGATCAGAGAAATAGCTTTCAGAAATTTAGGACTGTTCTATCTTACGGTGTTCCGCAATTGTTAAAGTTCTTACAGCTTGTTGCTCGTATGGATGGAATTGATGATAAAATCAAAGAAGTTTTTGCTAGTTTGGAGAGCGGAGGTAAAGCGGCTCCTCTTGCCTTGGTTTTAGAAGAATTAGAAAAGGAAAAAGAATCTCTGGCTAGGCAAAATCTAAAAATCATTGAAGTTGAAAGAGCCTTTCATGCAGGTTCTATAGCACAAATGCATACAGTTCGTGTCATGGATACTAAAACTGGTAAAGTCCATGATTGGGCCATGCGTATGGTAAAGCCGGGAATGGAAGATATGATCCCGCGAGGGACTGTGAATATCAGCAATACTGCAAAAGTAATTGATCAAGATCCTGAACTGCGAAAAGTAAATTGGCCTTTGATGGGGCCAAGTGTAGGTCCGATGGATAAAGATATCTATCGTGACATTGATTCAAAAGGGGCTTCAGAACGCCAAGTGATGGCTGAATCAGAATACACTCACTCTATTCAGCTGAATGTTCCTTCCAATCACAGATTAAATCTGGGAATTACTAAGCTTTTTCCTAAAAATCAATTAGATCTAGAGATTCGATACTATGTTCCTAAGATGTACTATTATTCTGACCCAAATGAAAATGGGGTTAGAATTCAATTAATGGAAAAAGTAAAAGGCCAAAAAATCGCAAAACTCAGTGAAAGTGGCGATGAAAACGACAAAATTCTTGCGAAAGAAATTACCCGCGGTTTGATTCATCGTTGGATGGAAACCGGTTTTATCAAATCAGGTTTTATCCATGCGGATTTACATTTAGGAAACTTTATGGTGGATACCATTGAGAAAGTTTCTGGTACCAGTGCTCGTTGGTTTAGTCTTAGAAAAACCAAAACAGAGAAGGTGGTCGTGGATGTACCCATCATTGATTTTGGAATGGGGGGAGTCATTGATAAAGCCTTCCGAAGTCATTTTATTTCTTTGGTTTTAGCCTCAAAGTTTAGAGACGCTACTGGAATGAAAGAGATTCTTTGGAGTTTAAGTATAGTAGATCAATCTCCGGTGAGTAAAAAAGATTTTGATAAAGCTTTTGACGAAAAGTATCTAGAGGAAAGTAAAATCAAAAACTCAGAAGAACGAATGAGGGCCAAGGACTGGGTGGTTTTTGCGATAAACCAAGGTTTGGTGTTACCTGATCAATTCGTAAGTTTATCCCGCGGCACAGGGATTTTACTAACATTGGCGGTAAAATATGAAATCGCCAAACGCCTAATGGGAATGATGCGTTCAACCATGCTGAACAATAAGAGTTTAAGTATTACTGTATTTAAAAATGGATTAGTGGACTGGAAAATGATCAGAGGAATTTTGGGCCGTAAAATTGTTGGAAATTCCTGTAGATCCAGTTCGGCAAAAGAATAAAAAAATCCGGGGGCTCTGCCTTCGGAACATTCAAAAAGTTTCGGCCGATCGATCCTCTTTGGCTATTGATAACTAAGTTTTAAGAGGCTTCAATTTTTGATTTAGAAGGGTCAAATATAAACCCAAGCTTAGCCTGAAATCATGGGCTTCAATGTTTTTCTATTCGATTAAAAGATTAATAATATAAATTTGAAAAACTTGGAGGTGGCGGCCGGATTTGAACCGACGTCCACGGATTTGCAATCCGCTGTATAGCCTCTCTACCACGCCACCTTGTGCAAAGATTCACACAATCTCTAGGATTTTGTGCCTAAAGTCAAACTTTGCTTTTAAGAAATAGCATATTCAAGAAGAAATGCCTTAAAGTGCTGGCTTCCTGCTCAGTCATTGGGGACTTTTAGTTCCACTTTACTTTATTTTTTGCATGTTTTTTGAGCTAACCTAGTCTTTTTAGGACAAAAGGATACTGAAATTTTTGGCACCTTCATTGCTCTATATAGTGCCATGGAGCCAAGTTGGGCCTAGCCCAATATCAATTAGGAGGGGAAATGAAAGCTTTGTTAATGGCAGCCTTAGGAGTTTTAGTATTATCAGGCTGCGATAATGTATTTAAGGGAGTTTTAGGATTAAATAAAACTTTGCAAATTGTCGAGCCACTAAAACGTGACGACCAAAGGCAATTAGAGCGTTGCGAAAAAAGAAATAGTAATTCAAGTCGCTGTCGACGACTTTATAAAATGCGTGACCGAAACACCAAAACAATTGAGCCTGGTCAATATTCAGCCAAACTGACTGCATCAAAATCGAAAATGAAATTAAAAATCGACAAGGACTTTACTCTAGAGGTGAAAGTTCCTAGTGATATTGATCTTCCTAGAAATAATGGTAGTATCAATCTACCAGCTAGTGAAACTGGTTTTTACTACGACATCAATGGTAACTTAGAAACTCAAATCTCTAACTCAGAAGAGCAGAATGCAGTGGAAAACTGTTCTTGGACAGAACCTAGAACACGTTGTGAGTGGGTTTACGAAACTTATCCTTGTGCCGATGTGGATTTTGCTGTGGATGAAAGTTTTGACATCAGTGGGGAGCTTTCCAAAGATCCTAAAAAAGGCAGAGGTGATGACAGAGGAAGAGGCCGTCGTCCTGGAAACGGAAAAGATCCAGGAAAAGTTAGAGATCCACGTCCACGTCCAAGACCTCGTCCACCAAAAACTTGTCGTAGAAGAGTCCAACGCTGTCATACTGAATATGTAACTTTCTATGGCTATAAAGATGTTTCTTACTATCATAAATACACAGATCGTTTTATCGACTTTGTTATGACAAAACCATCCAATGACGAAGAGATAGGTGCATTTGCTGGTGAGAATCATGAAACTGAAAAAATCTACACTTACCAATCTTCTTGTAGATAGAAATATTCTTAAATAGAAGCTAACGAAAGGTCCAGTCTTGCTGGACCTTTTTTACTTTTAGCCCCTCCCTTTTTTTACATTGTTTGTGATGTGTTCTCTAATAGAGGAGAGCACAAAACATTAAGGGGGACATATGTTAAAAAAACTTATGATCGTAGCCATAAGCTTGGGGTTAATGGCATGTGATGAAATCGATGGTAATCTACACATTGATGAAGCATTACACTTCAATTCAATGGGAGAAGTCTTAAGTATTCCTGCAGGAACTTATGAAACAGAACTAGATTTTAAATCAAAGAAAAAAGTGGAATTAAAAATTAATATAAATTCCAAGAATCAAAAAGTAGTGATCGAGTTTGATCGTGAAATCAATTTTCCTAAAAACAATGGGGAGTTCTCTGTTCCACCGGAGGAGAACAATCAAAATATGTACATCAACGGGCAAGTTCGCACGAATGTTGAACGCTCTCGTCGTCGCTATGAGAGAGAAACTTGTGAATACGATAGAATCATCCGACGATGTAGAACGGATCGATACGGAAGAAGAATTTGTCGTGATTACCGACAAAGAGTTCGGGGCTGGAGAGATGTGGAATATCATTTAGAAAGAACAGAAAAGAGCATTCATATCGATTTATATCAGAATCATGACTATGAGGGAGCAGGAGTGTTCTTTGCTGAAAGCACTCGTAGCCGTAGAGTTAACGAGTACACGGGGCGCTGCTACTAAATTAAATTTTCTCTAAGGCCTGAAGAATGTCTTCATACAATAGGTCTGAAGATTCAAGGCCCACACTTAGGCGGAAGCTTCCATCATGGATTTCCGCCTTTTTTAATTCTTCATCACTCATTCCATGGCCATAAAACAATTTAGCAGGTGCGATTAAAGACTCATTACAGCCTAGGCTAGGGCTCATTTTAATAAGCTTTAAAGCACTAATAAATCCATAAAGCTGTTCATCTGTTTCCAAGCTAGCAAAAATGCTAGTAGATTGAACTTGGTATTTATCGGCCAAACTTTTTTGTGGAAAGTTACTCAAACTAGGATGTTTAAGTCTTTTAAAGCAATTTTTATCAGCCAAATGCTTCGCCAAATTATTTGCATTTTCCAAATACTGTAAGTGGCGAACGAGATAAGTTTCTAGGCTCCTTGCAGTCTGTCGACAAACATAAGGGTCTAAATAAATCCCTCGCATCTTTGCAGACTGATCCATTCTCTCGAATAAATCTTTTTTTGAGCTAGAAATACAACCACCCATAATATCACTATGCCCCGATGCAAACTTGCTTAGACTATGGATAACTACATCAATTCTTTGATCTGCTGCCTGCAAAAAGGCGTCATAAGTGGCATCAACTACAGAAATGCAATTGTGAGTACTACAAAGGTCTAAAATAAAATCTCTGTCACAAATTTTCAGTTGAGGATTGGTCTGTTGTTCAAAAATACAAATTTGGGGTTTATGTTTTGCAAAAGCTTGTTGGATGGATTCATATTCATCGAGATGACAAATGACAGTTTTAATTCCCTTTTTAGCTAACTCAGTTTGAATGAATGCTTTTGTGGGGGAGTAGCTTTCAAAAAAGCATAAAATGCTTTTTCCTGGCTCACTTAAACTATCTAAACAATGGGTTATAGCTGCAAGGCCTGAAGGTAGTAAAATACTTCGTTCTCTTTCGCACATTGCTGCCAATAAATTTTTAAGATGAGCTGAATTGGGGTTTTCGAATCTTGAATATAAAAAGCCATCGCGCTTAGACGCAAAAAGGTTTTCGACTTCTTTAGGATTATTAAAACTATATTTTATGCTATCAAAAAGAGGGGGAACAATGGGAGGGTTGTCTTTTTCGGGAAATGGAAATTTGATTTCTTCTTTAATCTTATAAAAACGCTGCTCTAAATATTTTCTTTGCATAACTTCCCTCTAAAAGCCCAGAGGCTTTTGTCCAGTTTTACATTTTAAAAAACATCTCGAAGGCTCTCAAGCACAAAAAGCCTAGACCACTACATCTAGTGTTTTCTTTAAAAATGCTTATATAGATATAGTAGAAAATGCATAAGGCAAAATGCGTAAGTGTTTAAAAACAGTGCGTATTTTCATTCCACACCAAGATCCAGTTTTGTGTTTTCTGCTCTAAGGTACCGTAGGAATATTCCGAAGAATTGATCAGACTAATAAGTGAAGTAGAGAGCTTTACAACTTTTAGGAGTTTGATCAATGAAAGATACAAAGAGAAGTCCAATGTTAAGTACTTTATATCCAGAGAGAACCGATAGTGCCTTAGAGTGGATAGCGGGTATTCTAGGCGAAAAAGACTCAGAAATCTTTCAAGGGATTCATTCTTATTTCCAGAACCATTTGGCTTTTGCAAAAGGGGAGTTTGCTTTTATTGAAACTTATTACGCAAAGTCTCTTCGTTTAATTGAGACTATGAAAGATCATCCGGAGAAAGTAGATCTTCTGAATCAAGTTTTCGATGAGGACATGATGGAAATCTCTGAACTTATAAAAGCCATGAAACATGATCAAATTAAGACGAGAATTTTTCAAATGTTCAATGACCTGCATGAGAATATCGAAGTAAAATCAGTTAGTTAAGCGATAGTAGTTTATTTTCAAGTTGTCTCGGTTTTTCCTAAACTTGGGTCCTTATTGTTCCGATATGATACTTGATGCAAAAACAGTCTCAGAAAATCACAATTTTAAGCCTTATCGCTTTGTTTTTAGCAATTGCATTGTCTTATACAAACTGTGCCGATCAAAATTCATTACGAAGTAGTTCTAGTTTAAATTCTGATGCTGATTCCATTGTCAATGCTTTCAATTCACAAGAACAAATTAGTGTTATTATCACCTACGGTAATAAAGTTAAAAGTGGAGCGAATCAACAAAAGTTAAATAGCAATCGCGCGCAGATTCTCAGCATAATTCAATCAGGGAAAGAGAATTATAAAAAAATATCTGGGAAGAGTATTTCTTCAAATGTAAGAGAATTAAAAAAGTATCCGGTATTGGAAACGAGTATAGATAAAAGTACTTATGAAAGTTTAAAGTCTTCTGGTCTGCCCCTCGCAATGCTTTTAAACAGAGAACTTAGACCGAACACTTATTCCATTGCTGAAAAAATTGGGGCTATTGAAAGTCATACCAATGGCTACACTGGAAGTGGAGTTACAGTTGCGGTTGTAGACTCAGGGGTGGACCCTGATCACCCACTTTTTAAAGATTCCTCCAATCAACGTAGAGTATTGCAAGGCTCTTGTATTGTGAGCTTAGAGCTTGGCGGTTGTAATGGCAAAGAAGAGGAATTAGAAACAGGTAATTCCTATGAACCTGTTGAAGGGGATTATTCTGGGCTTAGCAATTCAGAGGCCTCTCAATTAAGGAGTAGCCTTTATCATGGAACTCATGTTGCAGGAATCATTGCTGCAAAAACAACGAACTCCATTTCAGGCATCGCCCCTGATGCAAATATTTTTCCCATTCGAATTACAGGGGATGAAGGTGGCTCAAACATTTATAGTATGTTAGCTGCCTTTGAGCATCTTACCGATGTATCACAAAGGTTAGGTATCAAAGCAGTGAATGTCTCCATGGGAATTGCCACTTATTCTGCTTATAGTAAGCGAGAATGTGATATGGATTGGCGCTACGAAGGCTTTAGTATGATGGGGCCCTTCACTATGCTAGTAAACGACCTAAAAAAATTAGGGATCAGTGTAGTGGCGGCAGCAGGAAATGAATATTTGGATCATCAAATTACTTTTCCAGCTTGTGTTACAGGAGTTGTTTCGGTTGGAGCTTATGGCTATAGTGGTAGCTCTATTCAAGTGGCAGAATTTAGCAATCATGCCAATTGGGTTGATATTATGGCTCCGGGGGTAGATGTTTTATCAAGTTTTCCTAATGGCCAAACGGGTTATATGAGTGGAACTTCTCAAGCAACTCCCTATGTTGCTGGGGCAATTGCGGTTTTAAATGCAGCCTATCCTAACTTTACACCAGAAGAGTATTTAGGTGCATTAAAGCGTGGCGCCAGTTATGGCGTTGATAACCGAATTAAGTATCCTATACCATTTCTAAAATTAAACTCTGCTCTTGCGGCAATTTCTGAAAATAAAATCTTATATACTTTGGATGATTTTGATTATCAGGATACCAGCTTGCAGGGAGATAATAATGTAGTGCCAAGCGATGAGGCTGATAACTTTGAAGAGGCAAATCCAGATGGATATGATTTCACCAAATATGGATCGCAATATTTGAGTTTTTTAAGCTTTAGTAATAGTGGTGTAGAGTTTCAGTACACTCCTGAAGCTTTTAATCATGGAGCAATTCATTCAAGGTCAGTAGTAAAATTGGCCTCTAATGCAATTTCTAAAATAAGTTTTAAAGGTAGAAAGGCGGGTTATTATCAGGTGTTTTTCTATTTACCTAAATTAGGCTCCTTAGCAGCTGGCTTACCCTCAGGAAATTATACGAATTCTTCTGGTTCTGGCGAAATTCGTTTTTATAGTGTGGATATTTATCATGCTCGATCCGAGCAGTTTTATCACGACGGCTTAGAAACTGAAATTAGTCTAAGCAGTGCAGAAGATACAGATTGGTATATCGACCATATCGATATGGTAGGTCAAGGAAAGGATGCAATTAAGGATCCAAATGATATTGAGTTTTCATATGATGAACAAAACATTCGAGTGGAATATGCTAGTAGTGGTGAATACACACTTTTAGATATCCCAAAGCTAGATCGTAGCCAAGTGGGAACCTATTCCTGGTACAAAGACAATTCTTTATATAAGGTAACGGATCGACCTTATTTAGAAATGAATTCTAGTAATGATTTAGCAGGAGAGTATTCAGTACAGATAAAGTTGGAGGGAAGCTCCATTAACTTTATGAGTGAATCTATTTTTGTGAAAAACTTTGATGAAACAAAGCAATCGGCCATTAGTTTTGAGACAGAAGCCATTGAGGGAAGAAGCTATAGGTACTTAAAAATTTATTATAAAAATAGTCTAATAAGCCAAATGAATATTAATAAATCATTGGAGTACCAGAGTGTCATTGTTAATGTTCCAAACATTGATTCTGCGGACCTTCAGTTTGAGGTGAGCGAATGAAAAAACTATTTTTAAGCTTTTTAGCATTGGCTTTGCTTAGCTCTTGTGGTCAAGGGCTTACTGCCTTTAGTAGTGGTGGAATAAATCAGTCATCGATCGGGAACGAAGCTTCAAAAGAGCTTTTTAAGATTAAGAACCTCCGTGTAAATGGTGCTACGGCGAGAAGTGAATTTAGCATCTATACTTTAAATACACCTCAGAGTTTATAAAAACACAGACCAAAGAGTGGTCTAGTTCCATCAAGACAGAAGTCTTTTTGGACTATCAGCCTAACAAGCTTTCTTCAATAAATCCCGATAAATAAGAGTGAAACCGAGACGGGGAAAGCATGATTGCAAGTATTACTGGTCAGATGGATCGTTGGGGATCTAAGCTAACAGGAACCATTCAAAATTTCTTTGAGACCATTTTAATGGGATATCTTTGCGTTCGTGCGGCTTATCACGATCGCTCACAGGGAATACGTACCATCTATTCAGTGGTTTCTGCTCAAGTTTATTTTACGGGTTGGCAAGCTTTACCTATCATTTCTACTTTAGCCATTGGTTCTGGTGCCGCGGTAATTTTGCAAAGTAGTTCACAGATTAATTTGTTAGGGGGAGTTGAAAGTATTGGTACTTTTATGATGGTCATCGTAGTGCGCGAATTAGCTCCGCTTTTAACTGCATTAATCGTTGTGGCAAGAAGTGGAACCGCTGTCGCTTCGGAGATTGGCTCGATGCGAGTACAAAGAGAGGTTGATGCTTTAGAGAGTATGGGTATTAATCCATTAAGCTATATTGTTTTTCCTAGATTAATGGGTGGAGTAATATCCGTTTTATGTCTTGCATTTTATTACATTATGATTGCTATCTTTGGTGGATATCTAATTACAATTTTTCATCATCAAATGGATTTTTATTATTATCTGACTTTGGTTATTGACGCAGTTTCACCAGAAGACTTTTTTCTGTTTTTCACTAAAAACATTTTTAGTGGAGCCATTATCTTTTTGGTTTGTTGCCGCCAGGGTATGAGCGTTGTGTGTAGCTCACATGAGGTACCTCAAGTTACTACGAAGGCAGTTTTCATGAGTATTAAGTATATTGTGGGGTTTCACATTTGTGTTACAGCCTTATTTTATTTAAATCGTCTAGTTAAATTGGGGGTTTTATGAATCTTCCAAATTTAAGATATAGAGAAAGACGTAAAGAGATTAAAAGTATTGAACTCAAAGGTTTTGGATTGACATCTTTAAATAATGAAGAAGTACTAAAAAATGTATTTCAGAAATTTGAATCTGGCTGTGCCTACAGAATTCAAGGGGCATTAGGGGACTGTTCTGAATTACTAAAAGCCTTAGCTTTTATACATGATCAGGTAGAAGGAGAAGTTTTAGTAAACTCGCAAAACGCCTTAGACTTTTCTTTTGAAGAATTTCATCCTTGGAGAATGAATATTGCTTATACTTTTGACTACGGAGGATTGTTAAATAACCGTAGCATTAAAGAAAACATTGCTTTGCCATTACAGTATCATGATGAACTTGAACTTTCAGAGATTGATGGACTGGTAGAAGAGTATTTGAAGCTGTTTAATATTTTTGAGTTTAAAGATTTACGTCCGGCAATGACCCCAGGCTTTGTTAGAAAACTTGGCTGTATTATTCGTAGTTTGATTGTTCAACCAGAAGTTTTAATCATGGATGGACCTACGGCTTCTCTAGACAAAGAAAGATCAGAGACTTTAGTAAACTATGTATCAGATAAATTTCACGATGGAAGTATAAAAATGATTTTTTATAGTACAAGTTACGAAGGAAGTTTTAAAACATGGGAAGCTGAGAGTTTTGAAATTTCCTCGGGCAATCTTATTGGTTTAAATACCGGGGAGCTTGCCGTATGAAAGTGAAGTTCAACAAATTTGAAAGAGTGGCTGGTTTATTTGTTGGGATTGCTTTCCTAGGCGGAGTTTTGAGCCTTGGTGCCATTGCAATCAAGCAAAGTTGGTTCGAACGAAAAGTGAAGTACTATACAGAAATTGAAAAGGCTGAAGGGATTTTTCCTGGAACAAAAGTCAAAATGGCTGGCTTAAAAGCTGGTAGGGTAGAAGAAGTAATTTTGTTAGAAGATAAGGTTTTAGTAAAACTAAGTGTATTAAATAGCTTTAGTTCCAGAATTAAAACAGATTCTATGATTGTTATGAGTCGTCCATTTATTATTGGGGAAAAGATCATTGATATTAGTGCCGGATCAAAAGGAGCAGAGGTTTTAAAACCCAATAGCAAGATTCCAACAAATTTTAGTTTTGATCTTACAGATTTACTGGATCCAAGGGTCTTGCAACCACATTTTGAGTCGTTTACTCGCTTTGCTGAAAATTTAAAGTACTTGGCAGATGCCTTTTCTGAGAAAGAGCGTTCGATGGGCTTAGTACAAATGTTTGATGATCTTAGACCTTTGCTTAAAAATGCCAATGTGGCTGCTATAGAGGTTCAAAAAATTAGTGAGCAGCTATTGATTAATGATAATTTAGGGACGGTAATGAGCAATGTGGCATTAACGACCACCGAATTTAATAAAGAAATTGATAATGTAATGCAAATTTCTCGTGAGCTTCCACAGATCACTGAAAACTCCGCTGAAGTAATGAAAAACCTAGCAACTTTAACAAAACATATGAACAAACTCATTCCTACCATCACTGAAGTGGCCCCAGAGCTACCAAAAGCCAGTCGAAGAGCTATCGAGGCGATGGATGAAGCGGTGATTGTATTGAAGGCCTTTCAAAAGTCTTTTGTACTAAGATCTGCTGTGGCGGATGTTCGAAAAGAAGAAGAGGAAAGAAGAAAGAAACAAAATAAAGAAAATGGAGCCAATGATTCCAGTGAACGAATCCCTGCAAATTTTGAAAGCGGGGAGATTAATGAGTATGGTGACTAAATGGGTGAATCAAAATTAAAGTTAACACAGCAGTTGTTTGATCCGGTGATGGCCGCGCAGAGCTTTTTTCAAGTGAGTGATGAGGTTTTGAAAACCGATAAGCAAGATGTTATGAGTCGCTGGTATGGTGGCTTCGAAGGTGTTGACTTTTTTACTTGGTCTGACCAAAAAGGGAATTACATTAAATTGCAACTAAATTTTTGTGGGCAGATCTTTGAATGGAATATTGTTCATGGCATACGAACAGGCTTTGTGGCTTTGGATGAAGAGCCAACCCATTTTCATAAAACAGAAAGCATTCAATATGACGAAGAGGCTCAGTCTCCTTTTATAGATACAACAATTACTTTTATAAAAAATATGAATTGTCTGAGCGATGAAGAAAAACAAGAGATGCTCAAAAACATTCAAGGAAATACTAATATCGACAATATGTCTGGCGAGGGCTTTTGGGAAAAGTTTGGTTACCCAGAGGTAAAATACAGCAAGAGTAAGTCTTTGATGGGGTTTAAAATCCTTTGGTACAATGTAAAAGGTTTTTTCAAAAAGCATTTTTCAAATTTTTTTTAAAATCTATAACTGGCCCACTTAATTGCGGATGTTATTAGTTAAATAGCTAAAAGCTTTAAACGAATCAAATTGTCCGCAATCCAGCTTATTGAGTAAATAGTTCCCCGAATGATAATCACTATTTCAATGGATCCATCCGCAATTAAATGGGCCAGCTTAAAGATTTTTTCAGACTTTCTTTTTCCAATCTATTTTTGTTTTTTTCGAAAATCTTAATATTTGGTATTTTAAGCCTTTAGATGTCTAAAGGACTGCTATTACTTGTTTTTTTGGGAGTTCTAGTAAGTGCCTTGCTTGCAAAACATATAAAATGCTCATCTAGATTTATTTAAGAGAATCTCATTTTATTCCGATTAAGTATTAAGAAGATTATCCTTTTAGGGGGGCGTTTTGCAAAAGAAGATAAAAGTCTTATTTTCGTCTGTTCTTTTTTTATTGCTAGTTGTTGCTTTTCAAAACTGTAAAGGTTTGAATTCTCAGTA
>JAYZXX010000023.1:0-17342 GCA_036140815.1 Bdellovibrionota bacterium
TTACTTTGATTTTTCCTTCCTGCTATTCTTACTTCTTACTTCTTACTTCTTACTTCTTACTTCTTACTTCTTACTTCTTACTTTTTACTTTTTACTTCTTTACCGCTTTTCTACTTCCTGCTACCTAATTCCTAATTCCTAATTCCTAATTCCTAATTCCTAATTTCTAATTTCTAATTTCTAATTTCTAATTCCATTAGGTCTTCCCATTTACCAACCTATCTAGTATTTAATTTTTTAGGTATATGCTTGGAATTATTGATTATTTTAAGGAACTGGTACTTTGATTTGTTTATTAGGTCGGAAACAATTTTTGTTAGGTTTTTGAGGCTTTTACAGGGGATTATTGTTGGTAGTTTTTTTCTTCCAGAAAAGGGCTAAAAACTACGTAATTTTAATGGTTTATATGTATGTGTTTAGCGACTAACTGGCATGCTTATTGAATCAGATCAGTAATGTTAGTAGATGTATTCTTTGATTGGAGTGACAAGATTTATATTTGGTCCATGAGATATTTTTTGAAAATGCTAGTCTTTCTAGTGATTCTGGTTTCGACTGGGCAGGTAAATGCAAGAGTATGTGTTGAAAGTAGTGATTCTATTTTTGATCGTATTCCCATAGAACTATCTAAAAAATTGAGAGATCGTAATCTCTTTAGGAATGACCTGATTGACTTGCGACCTGGATCAGGAGTAATCCAGGCCGTAGATGTGAGTCTGCAAAGTACACACTTTCATGAGTTCTTAGATCTTCTACAAAGACAGGCATATCCTGAACGTGTAGTGGAAAAACTAATTCACTCTCAAGAGTTAGCAGATCTTGATATCAAAGAACGAAATCGACTTTATGCTTTAGAGGCGGAAAGCTTACGAAATTTTTTAAGAAATGACTGTTTTCCTCATGAGTATTCTAAGCAAGTTTATCTGGTATGGATGAAAAACTATTTGGAAGGAATTAACAGCCTAATTCAAACGGCGAAGCGTTCTAGTCGTTCCCATAAGAATTCATTAAACCGAGTGGCCAATATGTACTCTCAATTTTTGAATGAAGTTGTTTTTGATAGAACCCAAAAATCCAAAGCGAATACTTTTTTTAGGGATTTCTCACCTGACATGCGATCTAAAATTTCATCAGACACAGAGAAACACTCTGGAGAAATGCTAAAGATGATTGATTACTTCGACTATCGTGTGTACGCAGTGAACGGTGTTTATAGCTCTTCCCAGAAAACTATGATGGTCGACCTAGCAAGACCTATGACAGACACATTAGTCACAATCATCCACGAAGTTGTCCACGCCATATCACCGGAGATGCGTGAAATTGACCGTAATATGCCTGATCAATACAAAAAGGCTGTAAGTATATTAACTGAAAAGCTTTTACCTAGTGAGGAAATCAAGCACTGGCCAAGCAGTGTTTTAGACAGTATTAACTACGGCCGAATTCAGTTTGAAGATCTATCGTTTTATGTATCAGCACTTTTGCAAAATAAGGATCGCTTAATTGAAAAGCTAGATTGTGAAGAGAAGCTCGGCGTTTCAAGTACTGCAAATCAAACGAAAGTGAAGCCAAAGGAAGCCCAATCAGAAAAAAGTACGGAGAAAATTGCTTCTGCATCACAAACTGGTTCTTCTTTATCTTCCTGTGAGCTTCTTTCTGAACAAGATCAAATAGAGCTAAGAAAACTTATGAACTATATGATTCGCCGAAATATCGATAACGAGTTTCAGGCATATAGTTTATCCATTGTTACCTATCAGGCTCTAAAAGAGCGATGGCTGATACCTCCTTCTAAGCACTACGAGTCCTTAATTGAAGAGCTTTTACGTGGTGATAGTTATTTTGCTCAGTACTTATACCAGAGTCGTTTTAATTACCCCTTTATCCAAATTCGAAAAGACTTTGTTAGCCTTACCAATAGTCTTGAGGATTCAAGTCCTGAAAAGGACGTTTTGGCGATTCAGTTTGCTAGAGCAACTCGTTTGATGACAGAGCTAGAGGTTCTGTATTTGAAAGAACTTGAAGTTTACTTTAGAGGTTTAAGAGATAATTACTCAGCCCTTCTAAAAAACTATGATCCACAAGAATTTTGGGTAGAGGCCACCAAAATGATGGGGCAAACATCAAGGTATAGAATTGGAAGCGTCGACGACCCTTATGCCGTTTTTTCCTGCAAAAGTAGGGACTTTAACTGTATTGAGGTATCACGATTTTTTTAGTGGCTTAGTGGATCAGTACTACAATAAAAATTTTGATATAGGCAAGCAAATGTTGGGGATTTTAGATCTTTCAGCCTTTGGGGAAATAGACCTTCAAGTTTTAGGCTATAAGTTTTCCGACAGAAAAGACTTAAAGGAAAAGCCATTGGATGATTTGCAAAAGACCCTTTTAGCTGAGTTCCAACAAAGAAGTAAGTTAGAGCAGTACTACGATACCTATAATCCAAATAATTTTGACCTAATATGGCAGGACCAAGCTCAACAAGAAGACACGGCCACCTATTTTCATTTGTATGAATTTTTCTTTCTAATGAAAGAATCCGTACCAAAAGTCTATCAGTCTCTTCAGGGAACTACGAATGTCTTTGACAAATTAGTTCTACGACAAGGCGTGGAGAATTTATCTCCACAAAAACGTGAAGAAATATATGCAATGAGTAAGCAGATTTTTGGCATGGGCGAAGACTATGTGAATGAATTAAGTAGAAACCAAGAAATTCTATCTGAATTGAGTTTGATGCCTTTAACTGAACTACAAGCTGAGGGTCGAGTTACAGAGATGGCTAAAAATCTCCTACAATTAGTTAGCTCTGTAAAATCAGACTTGAGTTTGTCTTATCAATTTGAAAGAGATGATCAAAAAGCTTTAGACAAGTTACCTATTCAACAAATTGCATCGGTAGATGATGACCAAGCTTATGAAAATCACCTTGCTCTGGTTTCTAAAAAAGAAAAAAGATCATTTAAAAAGGCTCATCGAAAGTCTAAAAAATTGATTGAAGATTCATGTAGCTCATCTTATTTAAATTGCTTACGACGTTTATTTTACCATGAAACCTTAGCCATGAAATACCATTGCTCTTCAGTGAATCCAATGTTTGTAAAGCGCACCCAGATGAATACGATTCTTTTTGGTCCACTAGATGCTGTTTGCTATAAGAGCAATGTATTTTGGTTTAAAGCGAACGAAAGTATACAAGCACTTATTCCTGTAACTCATCCAAAGCTACCTGAAAAGGTATTTTTGAGGGGGCTTAATACGCCACTGATTCCCTTGATGAAGGGAGCGTATTGATGAAAGTTTTAATTTTTAGTTTGGTATTTTTTATGAATCTAGCCTCATTTGCTGGAGACAATATTTATGCAAAAAGAAAATATGATTTTTCTAGAGAACAATTGTTCTCGACAGACAGTCAAAACAGTCTTGCATACTTCGAGAGTAACTTTCATTTACTGAAAAAGGATTGGCAAGACTTACTTTCTCCGACTTCGGTGAAGATAAATTTAGACCCAAGTCAAATAAGATACTTCAGTCAAAAAGTTGGTGGTTCCTTTGATCAGATAAAACTAAGCTTCTCTGTGAACAAGGCTTATAATTTAATGGAGTTAGCTGCTATAAATTCTGATTTTGACCGAATTAGTACTGATCTCATCGAATGCTCCGGCTCAAAAAGTGTTTCTCAATATTACTTAGAATATAAGTTTAAGAATTGCCCAAATGTGAAAAAAGACATTGAAGCCTTAAAATACAAAACGTTTTCCTTTTTATTAAACTCTCCATTGAATGGAGATCATAAAAAAGAATTAATGGAGATAGCACTTCTTTCTCCAAGTTCCAACAAGGAACAGGATTTAGTAGTTTCTAATGTAATTAGGGACTTTCCTTTCCGCACTGACTATTTTTTTAGAGAAGAGCTTAGCCTAAAGCTTCCCTTAAGGCCTCAATTTTTTAACCCACTTTTTATCCAAACATTGATAGAGTTCAGTTCCTTTAATATATATCCACTGATAGTAAGAACCCGTAATGGTTTAGAGGTTGGAGATATTCTTGAGAAAACAGAATTCAATTGGTTTACACCTAATGAAATTGACCTGAGTCGCTCGGAGGAGTTGAGCTCTTTGGTAGAGAGAAGTTTCTATAGTCAACTGAGAAGAAATAGTGATAAATATACTTCTAGTATATTGGGTTTAACAGATTTTCAAAAAGAGAGTTTAAAATCTGTTTTGGGAGAGGACCAATATAACTTATTGACCCAAAACCCTCAAAAGAGTGAAAAGACGCTAAACAAGTGGACGAAATTTCCTCAACAATTAGAAAGAGTTTTAAGTGTTGTACACAACTCCTACCGGCTGTTGGCAAATATTTCTTTTTTTGCAGACTCTAACTCATTTGGACTTTACCCGATGGCTGCAGCGCTCTATTTTTCAAGTATTATTCCTACAGGAAAGTGGGGCTATGACTTGATCGGACCATATCCTGGAATTGTCTCGAGAAATTTAAGCGGTGCTGTGGACTATCCTTTTTGTTATTGTTATCGAGCATTACCAGTTCGTGAAGACTTTGCCGGATATAGACAAATTGATCCTTGGCGATATTTTGTTCGAGATCTATTTTTAAACATTGATTCGCTGGAGTTTGATGATGAGTAGATCTCTTAGTGTTTTTCTTTTATTTCTAGTGAGCTTTATGCAATTGGAAGCGAAAAGTATTTATCCCTTTGCAAAGAAATCAGAGTCTTTAAAGCCATTTAACGCTAGCATACTTTTAAAAGAAGCTAGTGAAGATTATCTTTTGGAAAGTAATCTAAGCACAAAATCTCCTGTAAAATCATTTAAAGATTTACCGGAGGCTTTAAAGTTTGATGTTTCTCATGATACGGAGAATAGTATTCCTGATTTTTTTAGAACACTAGATGTTGAAATTCATTTAGATAGTATCAATTGGACAGAATTTGCATCAAAAAACAATCAGGCTAAGGCTCTTTGGAGGGACCTTATAAGTTGCTCTAATAGTGATAATCCTATAGATTTTTATTTTAAATATGAGTTTGAACAATGCCCTGAATTAAAAAATAGAATCGACGAGTTTCGCAGAAGTTTAGTTGATTTTTTGACCAACACCAGCTTTCGTTCAGTAGATAAATTCAATATAGAATCAATATTTTATTCTGTAAAATCGAAAAATGCTTTAGGAGATGTATCAAGGCCTGTTTTAGATGGTGTCATTAGAGAGTATACTAATATCTATTACCCCTCAAAATCGAATCTAATATTTAATGAAAAATCAAAGTACCAAGGGGATTATATTGGTCATGTTTCTTCATTTTCAGAACTCTTCAGAAACCATTACCCTCGAATAGAAAATCTTATTGAACCATTTTTCGTGCAAATTCTTATAGAAATGAATGGCTTTTTAAATTATCCAAACTATGCCGTTTATTTAGATAAAGAAGGAAAACCAAAGCCTAGTCTTTTCATGGGAATGTCGGCATTGAAAAAAGTAAAGTCTTTAAATGTACCAGTAGAAGTTCCGTCCGTTTATGATTTCGATTCGAACAATTTCTATCGAAGCTTAATGTCCAATAAGGAGGATAATTACATACGAACTGAGTTTACAGACCTTTACCAAGAGTCTAACGAAAATGAAAAGTTGTACCTTTTTTATAATTCACGACCTATGTTTTCTGTCTTTATTGATGAAGGAACTAGCCTAGCAATAGGGAATCATTTCCCTGATAACTACATCCTTTATTCTAAAATTGGCCTTTCTTCATTAAGGCTATTAACTAACTTATCATTTTTAATTGAACCCGATCGTTTTGGTTTAACACCAAATCAAAATCTTCTATTTTTTATTGCAAGTAGTAGAGAATTTATTTTTAGAGATAGTCCCATTCAATATCTTTCCAAATGGATTGCCGGAAATTTGACAGACTTTTATTATCCGAAAGACTGCAATTGCCGTAATCAAGGACAGGTGTTGGAAAATAATGAATTTGAGGCATTATCTATGCTCAATCCTTTTCGGTTTTATCTTTCACAAAGTTTTCCAGCTATGATTGGATTGGAGTTAAAGGAATAATATGCAGATGATTTCTAAGACATGTCTAAAGAGCTCACTAGTAAAAATTGTGAAACTAATCACAGTTTTTGCCTTATCCTTTTTAGCTATATTGTCTTACGAGATTTCTTTTGCTGCATCAATTCCTTATAAGCCTTATGCTTTGAAAGAGTTCCTGCCTATTCTTGAAAAGGATTATAGTTTTACCGAAGAATCGTCTTTTGTACGAGATGAAAAGTATCAAGAGACTGTTACTAATATTCCTCTAGAATATACTGTCGAACTGAATAAGTTCGATGGAATTCAAGTCTACCTAAGGGAAAATCTTAGAGCTCGATCAGCGATTCTCCACTTTAATCTAGATCCCAAAATCAACTGGGTTGAATTTCTATCTAGACTGAATCAATCGCAGCAATTGTTGGCTAAACTTGTGTCTTGTAGCTCAAAGGAAACTTATAAAGAATATTATTTTAAATATGACTTCTCTAATTGCCCTGATTTAAAAGTTAGTATTGATACATTTCGGAGAGACCTTGCTAGCTTTTTAGTAAATTCTCAATTTACAAGTTTTAGTGAAAGAGAGGTTTATAGCTATACTGTATCTGATATATTTAATTATTATTTTAGAGAAGAGATTTTAAGAGCCCCTAGAATCATTTCTGCACAGGACATTGAGTTTAAAGAAATTGCCAATAAAAATAAAAAACGAGTCAGTAGCTTTTTCAGGGAAAATGCTGATGTGGATTTACCAAAGTTAGACATAAACCCTCTGATGTTACAAGTTTTGATCGAATTAAGCACGTTGACTGTGGTAGGGGAAAATAGTGAAGGAATTTATGTTCCTGGTTTTTCTATCTATTTGAAACAATCAAAATTCACCGCAAATATTTTTTCCTTCCCTAAATTCTACGATTTGACAGCCTTTTACGACAAAGAAATTAACCCAGATGCAGAAAACTATTTCCCAGGAATACGCCCCAGTAGACTTGAAAACTTTGAAAAAAAGTATAGAAAGGCCATTCAAAAAAGAGGTCGAAATAGTCGGGCTGAAGCTATCAGAGAACAAGATTCACAGAATCAGTTGAGTTATGGTGATACCAGATACTATAGTGGGTACTCTGGCCCGAAAAGGCCTCCAACGCTTTTCAGTCAAGATTTTAAAGAAGTTACTAGAGTGGGGATTTTTTCATTGAGGCTATTAGCAGAGTTGAGTCTTGTTTTAAAGAAGGATGATTTTGGTTTTTTACCCAGCACTTATCATGACTATTTCGCTTTTCTGGCGGTAGATAATCGATACTATTCATTTTATTCAGATAGAAATTCACATAAACCACATATGCCCAGTATAAACGATGAACTACCAGTGCCAAGTTTGGCGAAATGGATCGCCGGAATATCAGGTGAGCACAATTTTAAAAGTCGGTTCAATGGTTATTGTAAATCCGTGACTTTTGTATGGAGTTGTGATGGCTATCCAGAAGTATTGAGTATTTTGATTCGATTAAGATTTTATGTTGAAAAAAGTTTCCCAGATATCAGAAATATTGAAGAAAATTTACTTTAAAATAATTTAGAAAGTCTTTTTTTTCTGGCGCTTTTAATTATGGATAAAGACATTCTAAATTATCTACTATAATTGAGTATTAAATTTATACTTAGGAATAATTTCAGATAATTCCTAAGTCATCCATAAATAGAGGTAAATACAAATACTCGTTCGTAATTAAGTGGGGCCGTTCTAGATTTATTTAAGAATTATCCTGTAAGTATCTATAATTATTCATTATTTATTTTCTCTCTTAGCCTTGATTTCCTAGGAAATGACCCCATATTATACACTGCTATTTCAGTGGGCCTATTGGTCCTTTAATTTGATGCTTTGGAGAAGTAATGCTTCCTTTATTTTTATTGTTTATATTTATTCCAGCGGTTGAACTCTATTTTTTGATCCAAGCTGGAGAAGTGATAGGCGGCTTTAACACATTCATGTTGGTTGTACTTACGGGTATTGTGGGAGCAGGTCTTGCAAAGTCTCAAGGGCAATTAATACTAATGAAAATCCAAAAGGAAATGGCAGAAGGACGTACTCCAGCAGATCAAATGATTCATGGGTTACTTGTGTTTGTCGGTGGGCTTTTGCTCTTAACCCCTGGCTTTTTTACCGACTTTTTTGGTTTGAGCTTAATATTTCCTCTAACGCGTGGGTTTTATATTGATAGTGTAAAGCGTGGTTTCGAGAACCAAATGAAATCAGGAAAGCTTAAGTTCTACGGTGCCGGAACTGGGTTTTCTGGGACTTGGTCTTCAGGTTCTCAAGGAAATCCCTTCGAGCAAAACTCTCAGTCTCAACAACGAAGAGTTTATCAGCAAAATGGTCATGATATTATTGATGTAGAAGCAGAAAGAACGGATAGCGATAAATAGTTTCTTTAAAGAAGACTTGTAATGTAGGCGATATACATACCCAAAAGAACAACACCTTCCCATCTCATGATTGTTTTTACTTTTTTAAGCATCATTGGTAGAAGTATAAATGTGACAATCATACAAACGACCATGTCGTAGTTGAGCATATCGGGATTGACCTGCAATGGCGTGATTAATGAAGTCACTCCTAGAATGGCCAAGATATTCATAATGTTGGAGCCAAGTACATTGGCAATCGCGATGTCGTCACGACCTCGATATGCAGCCATAGCTGAAGTTGCCAATTCTGGTAAGCCTGTTCCTGCAGAAATTATAGTTAATCCAATAACTCGATCAGTTAGGCCAAAATACTTTCCAAGATTAATGGCTCCAGTAAGGGTTAGCTCAGCGCCACCAACTAAAGCGACCACACCACCAACTAAAAGAACTAAGTCTTTTGCTACAGAGTCTTTTACTTCTGAAGGGATATCTTCATCTTCTACTTCTAAGCCAATTTTTTTCGCATTTTTAACGGCGTACCAAAAAAAGGCGATTAAAACGAAAAGCATTGAAGTTCCATCAATACGGCCAATTAAAAAGTCTGTGGAAATTAAATAAAGGCCAATCGTTATTATCATCAAAAAAGGCCATTCCATTTTTATGGCGGATTTTTGTACGCGGTTTGGTCGTATTAAACAGGCAAGGCCAATTCCGGCCATAATATTAAAACTATTGGAACCCACGACATTACCAACCGAAATGTCTGCATTCCCCTGAAGAGCAGCAACTATACTAGTCACAAGCTCAGGTAAGCTAGTCCCTGCAGCGACTACAGTTAGGCCAATGGTAGCTGGTGGTATTTTATAGCGAACAGCGAATTGAACAGCAACGCGAACAAGAATATCTCCACCGAGGATCAAAAGAGCAAAGCCGGCCACAATAAAAACAATGTCTAAAGTAAGATTCATGCCTATGTTTTATTTTTTATATTCTTTGGAGTCAAATAGTCTGATTTCCCCAGAAACTTCTCCCAATATATCTTTCAGAACATGACGACTACATTTTGGGATCACTTTACTTAGGAACTATAAAAATGCCGATAAAAAGAGGAAGCCTCCGGCTAGAAACCAATTATTGGGTAAGAGCTAGCTAACACCTTTTTTGTGAGGAGGTTTTATTACGAATGCATTTAGGTGGCAGCCACCCAAATGCAAATATGCTACTTAAATGAGGGATTAGCTGCAAAAGGGTGGCTGCCACCCTTTTGCAATTCTTCATAATAGGAAGGGTATTTGCCAATAGGTGTTGGGCTATTTTTGGGTGAGGGCTGAATAAATAGAGAGATTTTGTTCTTTTCGATCGCTTATTTTGGATTGTTACAAGCATTTCTCGCAGGTTGGGAGGGCTGGTTTTGGAAAAAAATGAGAAAAATAAAAAAAATACGGGTTGGATTAACCTTTTTCGGAAAAAATCTGTCTAATGGGTACCTGGCCAAAGGCTAGGAAAGCTTAAGAAATAAGCTTGGTGAGTTAGCTTTTCTGAAAGATGATTTTCTAAGCATTTTCTTGAACATAGCTTGAATAGAGAATTCCACGGATTTTCAAAACCATAGTTGATTCAATGTGTTACGTTTATCTTTTTTCTCTTGTAGCGAATGTTAGGGGTTTGTAAGATTTTTTAAGTTTTTACGAGGAATGCTGGTTTTTAAGGGTGAAAGCTCGGTGTTTAAGCAGCTAACGCGGAATTACAAAATTTAAGTTTATTACAGATTTAGACTTGCAATTTTTACAAACTGCTGTCTAAATGTAGCCACTGAAAAATGAATCTTGGGGGGAGAAGTTTTTCGGGTACACAAGGGGGAAAACATGGTTGTATCTCAAAATTTAGTAGAAGAATGCAAAACCAAGTTAATGGAAGCGAAAGAAGATATCATCAATCGCGTTAGAGAAGCTAAAGGAACTCTAGTTAAGGAAGACACTACTGGAGATGAAGGGGATCAAACGAATCGTATCCTTCAAGAAAGTGAGTTCATGGCTAACCAAGAAAGGTTAAGAAAACAACTTTTTGAAATTGAAAGTGCTCTTTCTAGAATTGATGAAGGCACTTATGGAGTATGCGAAGAAACAGATGAGCCGATTGAAGAAGCTCGTTTGAAAGCGATTCCTTGGACTCGCCTAAGCATCGAAGGTGCTGAAATTCGTGAGAGCCAACAAAGAAAGTACGCTCGATAGATCAAAGTTTTAAAAATAAAAAAAACGAGAGTTATAAGCTCTCGTTTTTTGTTTTCATGCTTATTTTAAGCTGAGAAATTTTCAACTTCTTTTTGATTTGGTCAGTGGTCTTTTGTTAGGTCACAAGCCCGGCAAAGTCCATATAGAACTCTCATTCCAATGTTAGCATCGAAATCAGAGTTCTGCAGTGAAGCAACCTCTACTAAGTCAAAACCTATGATTTGATGTTTTTTATGAATCAAGTGATCTAATAAAAACTGCCATTGAGAAAAGTTTAATCCGCCAGGTACCGGAGTCCCTGTTCCAGGGCAAAGAGCTGGCTCTAATCCATCAATATCAAAACTGATATAAAGTTTTTTTGTGAGCTTGCTACTGATATCCTGGCAAATGTCTAACCAAGTATGCTGGCCACTAAGGAGTTTTTCCGATGTGTCTGTGTCATAAAATACAGAAATACGCTCATCTTTTTTTCCGAATTCAAACTCTTCTTGGCAGTAATCCCTAATTCCTACTTGTATTAGCTTGTTTGGGGCAAAATCACTTGTCATTACGTTGTAAAAAATGGATGCGTGTGAATGAGTAAATCCAAAGTAAGCTTCTCTGAAATCATGGTGGGCATCAATATGCAAAATCGAGAATTCTTCATGCTCTTCTGAGATTGCCTTGATGGCTCCATAAGGAACACTGTGGTCACCACCTAATGTCCCAGGAATCTTTCCTTGTTGGATTGTCTTTTTTGTTTCTTGGTATACCCAATCGTTCAAGGCATTACTTGCTTCATTTACTTGTTTTAAAAGTTCTGGCTTTGCCTCAGGACTACTTTTGTAAACTTCTTGCGCTTTCTTTTGGTTTGTTTGTGAAGATTTTAAAATGGCTTCATTGCATTGTCTTAAGAAATACTTAGGGTTTTTATGCTGTGGATACTTAGCACTAAAATGATCGATTTGCACAGATGCTTCTCGAATCTGATCAGGGGCTAAAGACGTTCCACCTCCATAAGAGGTAGTAACTTCCCAGTTTACCGGGCTAATCACAACGCTAGCTTCTTCTTCTGTACATTCAATATCAAACAGACTCATGGTCTTACCTTTAGGAAGTAAACGGCTACGACTAAAAGCGTTCCCAAAATCAAAGTATATTTCTCAAAATCTCTTTCAATGATATCTTTCATCTTAGCACCAAAGAAATATAGCAAAATAGCGACTATAAAAAACCTCATCCCTCGACCTAAAACAGAAGCTAAAACAAAAGGGCCAAATGGAATTAGAAGAGCACCTGCAGTGATGGTGAACACTTTATAAGGAATCGGTGTAAAACCAGCAATGAAGATAGCTAAGAAAGCATTTTCGGCAAACTTAGTTTTAACTAATTCAAAGTGCTCAGGCTTAATGATTCCGCCCAATAGATAGCTTTGGACTAAACTCCATAGCTCGGCTCCTAAATAGTACCCGGCCATTCCACCAATGACACTAAAGATGGTACATACTAGAGCATAACTAATTGCTTTTTTAGGTTTGCTGGCACCCATGGTGATTAAAAGAATATCTGGTGGGATTGGAAAAAAACTACTCTCCGTAAAAGCAATAACTGCCAAGGCCTTCGTATTGTGTTTATGGTCTGACCAATGAAGTACCCAATCATAGAGTTGTCTTAACTTTTTAAATACCGCCCAATTTTTCAATCTACACCAACTTGTTTAAAATAATTTATTTGATTTTATCGAATGTACCTAAGCTTACAAGAAAAGGCAATCTTCACCAGCTAGGAACTCTGCTCGTTAAAATAAAATACTTAACGAAAAAAAAGCCAAATTTATATAAGCACTAGGTGATTATTTCCCAGGCTTTATGTCCATAAATCTTGCCATTGGCCTTGTAATAAGTTTTCCTATCGCCGAAACTAGATGTGATTATAGATATTTACAGCGTGTGGAGGCTTCTTTGATGACTAAAATTTTACTCAGCTCCCTAATTTCTCTATTCAGTTTTTCATCTGCTCTTGCGGTAATTGGCAACCCAAAGGCTCCTATTGGTGGCACGGTTTACTTTGATCTTGGGGGAGAGCCAGCAACCCTTAATCCTTATACTGCTACTGATGGATATTCTCAAACAATCCACGGCTATGTTTTTGACTCAATGATTTCTAGAAACCCTGACACTTATGAAGTTGAGCCTAGCTTAGCTGAGAAATATGAAGTTTCAAAAGATGGTTTGAGTTTTACTTTTTATTTAAGAAAAGACGCTAAATTTCATGATGGCAAGCCCATAACAACAGAAGATGTTAAATTTTCTTACGATTCCATTATGAATCCAGAATATAAGGCCATTGTTTTAAGACCTTTTTATACCTTTATCACAGACGTGACCGCCCATGACTCACATAAAATTACTTTCAAAGTGAAAGAAAAGTATTTTAAAAATATAGATTTCATCGGTGGTATGCCAATTCTACAAAAAAGCAGGTATGACAATCCGAAGAAAAGTATGAACAAAAAGCTTTATGGAAGTGGACCTTACAAATTAGATGAATGGCAAAAGGGACGTAAAATAATTTTAAAAAGAAATGATAAATGGTGGGGATTCAAACTGGATCAAAACAAAGGTCTCTACAACTACAAAAAAATTATCTATCGTTTCGTTCAAGAAAATAACGTAAAAGTTGAAATGTTAAAAAAAGGTACTTTAGATTTCCTAGGTATGCGTCCGATTTCATATGCAAAACTGGCTGTGGGCGATGCTTGGGGGAAAAAGGTATTTAAGGTGAAAGCGGAAAATAAAGCCGCCAGAGGATACGGCTATGTAGGCTGGAACCTTAACTCTCCAAAATTAAAAGACGCTAAAGTTAGAGAGGCACTCTCTTTGATTTTAGATCGAAAGTTTATAGTAGATAAATTTTTATACAATTTATATGAGCCGGTTACAGGTCCATGGAATCAGCATTCGATCTATGCTGATACAAGCATTAAACCAGACCCTTTCGACCCACAAAAAGCTTTAAAACTTTTACGAGCGGCGGGCTGGAAAGACTCTGATAAAAATGGTGTGCTAGATAAAATGATTGATGGAAAAAAAGTGGATATGAGCTTAACCATCATTACGGCAGCCGATGAAACAGTAAAAATTCTCACTACCTACAAAGAAGAGGCTAAAAAAGTAGGGGTTGATATCGATCTTAAGTTGGTAGAGTGGCAAACACTTAAAAAACTTCGTAGCGAAAGAAAGTTTGAAGGAATGGCTTTGGCTTGGGGTGGAGTTGTTCATGTAGATCCACATCAAATCTTTCATTCTGATAATGCCGTTCCTGGTGGTTCAAATTTTGTGGATTACAAGAATAAAGAGGTGGATCAATTGATTGATAAAGCCCGAGGTATTATGAGCAACCAGGAAAGAGCGCCAATACTTAAGAAGGTGTTTAAGCAAGTTGCAATGGACCGACCATATCTTTTTATGTTCACACCTAAGTACAGCCTATATGGGCATACGAAACGAATGAAGAAAGTAAAAGACAGTCTCACCTACACAGTTGGATCTGAGTACTGGTGGGTTGAAAAAGAAAAATAAAATTCAAGTAAAAGGAATAGCATTTTGATTCAATACATCTTACGAAGATTTCTTTTAATGCTACCAACATTGTTGGGGATCACACTAGTAACCTTCGTTATTATAAACTTAGCACCTGGTGGCCCCATCGAGCAAAAGCTTCAGCAAATTCAAGAAGCTCAAGCTAGTGGTGGAATGTCTGATATGGGTACCGCGCAAGTGACCGAAGAGGTGATTGAGGATCTTAGAAAACAGTACGGTTTCGATAAGCCACTGTCTACCCGCTATTTTATTTGGATCGAAAAGCTTTGGAATATGGATTTTGGCCAAAGCTTTACTTATGAAGAACCCGCTTATGATGTGATTGTTTCAAAGTTTCCAGTCTCTTTGCAATTTGGAATTGCTTCTTTAATCTTAGTATACTTAATTTGTATTCCACTAGGGGTCTACAAAGCTGTAAACGATGGTTCTAGTTTTGATGTTACAAGTAGCTTTTTACTTTTCGTAATGTACTCCATCGTGCCTTTTATGTTCGGGATTTTATTGATTACATTTTTCTCTTCAGATAGCTTTTTAGATTTGTTCCCCATCGGCGGCTTGGTCTCTGATAATTATGAGGATTTAAGTTTTTGGGAACAGATTAAAGATCGCGTACATCATTTTGTTTTACCATTGGCTAGTTATATGATCGGAAGTTTTACGACCTTAACCTTTTTAATGAAAAATTCTCTGCTAGAAGAGGTTAAAAAGGACTATGTACGAACGGCGAAGGCTAAGGGACTTGATAAATCTAAAGTATATTTAAAACACGCTTTAAGAAATTCTTTGATTCCGGTGGTAACTGGTTTAGGTGGGTTTCTTTCTATCTTTTTTGCCGGTTCACTTTTAATTGAAACCATATTCCAATTAGATGGCATCGGGCTTTTAGGTTACAATTCAATTTTAGCAAGAGATTACAATGTGATTATGGGTTTGGTGTTTTTACAAGCTATCGCCATGTTGGTTGGAAATTTAATTAGTGATTTAGCCTATGTTGTTGTTGATCCAAGGATAAATTTTAAATGATTGAAAGTAGAATTAAAAATGAACTTAGCTTAAAAAGATACCGCAAGCTGAAGGCAAATCGCTTAAGCATGATTGGGCTTTGGGGTTTAATTTTAATGCTTTTCTTTTCGGTAACCGCTGAATTTTGGGCCAATTCAAAACCGGTAATCTTGAGTTACAATAACCAGACTTACTTTCCAGTTTTCAAACAATATCATCCAACCGAATTTGGTCGTAAAGATATTCTTTTGATGAATTATCGTGATTTGGAAGAAGCACTTGATAAGGAAAGAGGGGATTGGATATTGTGGCCAGTCATCGAATGGGATCCTTATGAAAGCAATAAAAAAGTAGATTTCTATCCAAGTCCACCTACGGCCTCAAATTGGTTTGGTACCGATAACTCTGGTAGGGATATTTTAACACGATTAATGTATGGCTATCGTTACTGCATCATATATGCTTTTTTAGTTTGGCTAATTACTACAGTCTTTGGAATTGCCATCGGCGGAATCATGGGCTTTTTGGGTGGAATGGTAGATATCGTTGGTCAACGAATTGTGGAAGTGCTTAACTCTGTACCTCAATTTTTTCTTCTACTAATCATTGTATCGATTTTTCAACCCAATCTAATTTGGCTAGTGTTTATTTCTAGTTTATTTGGCTGGATTTTTATTAGTTACTACATCCGTGGTGAGTTTCTAAAAAATCGTCGTCTTGAATTTGTAGAGGCGGCTAAATCCTTGGGAGCCAGTCGTTTTCGAATGATTGCTAAACATATTTTGCCAAACTCTCTCGGGCCAGTAATTACTTTTGCCCCGTTTTTAATTGCCTCTCATATTACAGGACTGGCAAGTTTAGACTATTTGGGCTTTGGTTTACAGCCTCCAACGCCAAGTTGGGGGGAGTTATTAAAGCAAGCACAAGAAAACTTTAGTACCAGTTGGTGGCTAGCTCTTTTTCCTTCCTTGGCTTTATTCATTACTTTGTTGTTTTTGAATATGTTGGGCGAAGGGGTTCGTGATGCTTTTGATCCTAGAAAATAGAGTAGTGGTGGTTTTATAATTTGTTTTTTGTTTACTGTTCTCAATCTTGCAATTACAAGATTGAGTTGCTAAAAATGAAAAACAAATTTTAGGTAATGATGTTTACCGAAGAGACTAAGGCATACGATGTTTTTGTCGTGCTATTTATTTTAGTTTTTCTGGGAGAATTAATGAACAATGAAGAGATAATTAAAAGATTAAGTTCTGCCAATGATTTTTCTGGTCACAATTTTCTAGACCTAAAAAGAGAGCAAATATTAAACCAAAATGTTTCCCTGTTGTATTCTGATTTGGAAGAGGCAGTCAGCTTCAAAAGTGAAGATGGAACTCTTCATTTTTATGGAAAATCAGAAAAGGCTGTGTCAAAGCTGATTGAACAAAGAATCCAGCAAAAGGATTTTCGTGAGGATACTTCCATTTTTACCCAAGATTGCTTTCTAGATCTTTTCTTGAAAAGAGTAAGCTACTATAAGAAGCAATTTGATTTTGACTATTACAGAAATTCCAATCTATCAAAAGCCTCTACTTCGGTATTGGATGAGTCTCTAAGGTTTCGGTTTTTAACCGATCAAAATCAAGGGGATCAAGACTTACTGAGTAACTGGTATCATGACTACAATTCAGAAATGGAAACCACTTGGAAAACTCCGATCTTGGATGAAAGCAATCGGGAACATTATTTTTGTATGATAGATAGAAACTCAGAGCCCCTTGCATTTGTAAATTTCAATCTAGAAAGTACTCACAGGTTATGGTTTGGTCGCTTTTTTATTAAACCAGAGCATAGAGGAAAGTCCTATGGAAGGGCCATGATCGCTAAGATGAAGCACATGGCAATTCTCAAGAAAAAGGATCTAGCCTTGCTGGTTCATACCGATAATCTGAAGGCAATTGAGCTATATCAAACGGAAGGCTTTGAAAAACAGGACCGAATCCTTGTTCTATCTCGAGAATAAGGCTTTTGGAGGCCGATAGCTTTAGAAAAATTTCAAAATAGGCATGCTTTTTAATTG
>JAYZXX010000024.1:0-2618 GCA_036140815.1 Bdellovibrionota bacterium
TTTTTAATTTTTTCAATTCTCGGGCCTAAAATTTTTTTTAATCTTTTCTCGGATGCCCAATCAGAAACAGCGGGAAGGTTTTTAAATAATGCTGGCTTTACAAATTGCATGCTGGTGTACACAACGGCAGACAAGCTTAGGGCCACGATTATGGTTTCTGATTCAATGGGAATGTTAATTCCTGCTAACCCAGCCATGGACCAAGAAGCAAGGATTCCACCTGTTGAAATTAATGTATTGGCAGCAACTCGCGACCAAAACTCGTATTTAGGCCCAAGGATTTTTCCTTCACTGAATGCCTTTAGCCACTGAATTTTTCCTAGAGAAATATAGTGACTCATGAGGGTTAATCCTACGTCTAGAGGTACTGTAACAAGCATTGCATCGGTGAAAAACTCTCGGCTTCCCTCCGGCAAGCTTAAGTATTTAATCATTTGTACGGTGCTTAACCACAGGACAGAATTTATAATTGTAGAATTAAGGCTTTCCGAAAATACATTAGAGTTTTTTAGATCTATGTTTTGAGTAACTTTAACATTTTCAGTTAAGCTTTTTCTGCAAGAGCTACTTTGGGCATAACTAAATTGAAAATTAAAAAATAGAATACTTAGAATTAGGTTCACCGAGATGAATCGGCGACAAAAAGTCATTGAAATCATTTTAGTCCTATCGTCTTAACGCGTGCCTGCGAGGGTTCTTATGGTTCTGATAAAAACAAAGTGAATATAAGACCTAAATAATGAAAGCGAAAGGGCTTTGCTTGGAATTAGAAAAATTGCACACCCCAGGCTACTAAAACTATTTATAAGTTGGTTTTGGTTGGATTGGACGAATCATTTTTTCATAGTCAAAGCCTTGTTTTTCTAAAATTTGGCGAGTGAGTTCAATGTCTTCTTTTGCCAATACAGGCTTTCGGGATAAGACCCAAGCGTATTTTCGATCTGGGCTTCCCACCACTGACCAGGAGTACTGGCCATTGGAGTTCTTTTCTCCCAAGCCAATGACTATATAATTGGGTTCAGAAACCCAACGAACTATATCTCTTAGAATGGGGATAGGTATAAATTCCACCTTTAATCTTGCATTGGAACTAGTATCAGCAATTACGGCTCTTCCAATGGCAACATCTTCTTTAGTAAGATTTTTTCCTTCCAAAAAATGACATGTGTTTTTAACCGAAAGGCTTTCATCACTCATTAGATAGTATTCAGCGGTTACATCAAAACAGAATTTTCCCTCTTTGTCTTCAAACTGATTCGGTAAACGTAAATACTCATGCCAAAGACCAAGATAGGATTTTAGCTCTAATGATTCTACGCTTTTCAAGGCTTCGGCTTTTAGGATTGGACTTATAAAATTTAATATAACTAAGAAAAATAGCGATTTAAGAGACATGAGAGTTATTTCCTTTTTTGAGAATTCTATCATAAAACTATGAATCTTAAAGCGACTTTGTCTCAGTTTAGATAATGTTGTTTATCGAATAGAATTTTGGATTTAAAAAAGATACTTTATGCCACCGTAAAAATTGTTTAAGTTTTGTGAAATGGATCCGCTATCGAAATTGGTTGAATAGCTTTTAAAGGCCAAGTTTCCAGTTAACCAAATATTTTCTCTGTATCGCTTTTCGGCAAAGAAGGAATATCTAGTGATGCTTGAGTCGGCACCAGTACCAGAGTTTGAGGGGCTTTCGCTCAGGTGGGCTGAAAGGTGAGTGAATAGTTCGATTCCAACTT
The DNA here is from genome assembly GCA_036140815.1 of Bdellovibrionota bacterium. Lineage (GTDB taxonomy): Bacteria > Bdellovibrionota > Bdellovibrionia > Bdellovibrionales > UBA840 > UBA6502. Next base: position 1,737 of record JAYZXX010000024.1, read on the forward strand.
TTATGTTTTTAGAAAGGCCGGTAGGTAGTGTTCCTCTTAAGCCTAGTGCAACTCCTGAGTATTGAGTGGTGGTAAATGGTCCCCCAGAATCTACAAAGCGTCTATAGTTGTGAGAGCCAAATATAAATTGAACCTTTGGTCCGAAGAAATCATCTTTAAATAGCAGAGAGTAACTAAGATTAAAGTTATACTCCGAAGTAGTAGCATTCAGATTTGACGGACCAGTACCAGTGGAGTTTTCTAGTTCCATGATTCCTTGATTGATTTCTGCTTCAAATGTCCAATTAGGGGTTAACCATAGTTCTCCAGATAGCCCTAATGTCGGATAAACAGATTTTTTAACAGAATCATTTGTACTGCCATCGTCAAAACCGGTATTGTAACCACCTAAGCCAAAGCGAATTTGAGCAGCACCAAAAACAGGTGGCTTTACAGGACGCCATTCTTTTGGGTTTTTTCCAAAACTAATATTGGTATTTCCTTGAGGGTTTCCAAGCTTTTTCTTCTCTGCTTCAGAAAGGTATGGATTACTTTCTTCGTATCGAACAAATCCAGCACCTGCTAACTTTGTATTAACAGTAATTGCTTCAGGCTCTTTCTCGGTAATAACGATACCAAAGCCAATGGTGTTATCTGCTTTGATAATTTTTATTTTCCCAAGAACCTCTTTCTCTGAGCTAACGATAAAGTTAAATTTTGGATGTCTCTCAAGTTTAATAATTTGAATTGCACTTACAATATCATTGGCCCTTAATCCATCGTTTATTCCAAGGTCAATGGTGACACGGTTTCCACTGCGACTAAGAACTTTTCCTTTGTAGGGAATTCTTTCTAATACTTTATCTACAAGGGCTCCAGTGTGAGCTCTAATTTCATTAATTT
>JAYZXX010000025.1:0-5018 GCA_036140815.1 Bdellovibrionota bacterium
GATTGATTAGATACCTACTAAAAGGTGACTGCCACCCTTATGACACCCAATAGATAAAAGGGGATAAAAAAAGGGAGCCCGTGGTGGACTCCTTTTTTTTATATAAAATGAAGATGAAAACTAGCATAAATATATTTTCATTGTAATAACAAGCTCGGCAGGGCTTCTTTAAATGTGTCAACCTGCACTTTGTAAAGCTTCGTATTTTGCTTCGGCTGTACCTTGACCACCAGAGATGATCGCACCGGCGTGACCCATGCGTTTTCCCGGAGGGGCCGTCGCACCAGCGATGAAAGATACAACTGGTTTTTTGAATTCGCGCTTGATGTATTCAGCAGCTTCTTCCTCAGCCGATCCACCGATCTCACCAATCATGATTACTGCATCTGTCTCGTCGTCTTTGTTAAAAAGCTCAAGAACATCGATGAAGTTAGTTCCATTAACAGGATCTCCACCAATACCTACACAAGAAGACTGTCCCATGCCTTGTTGACCAGTTTGGAAAACCGCCTCATAAGTTAAAGTTCCAGAACGACTCAAGATACCAATACGACCTGGCTTGTGAATATGGCCAGGCATAATTCCAATTTTACATTGGTCAGGAGTAATCACACCAGGGCAGTTAGGACCGATTAAACGAGTCTTTTTACCTTGCATGAATTTTTTAACCTTAACCATATCCATAACCGGGATACCTTCAGTGATACAGATTACTAAATCTAGATCAGCATCAACCGCTTCCATGATTGCATCAGCTGCGAAAGCAGGTGGTACGTAAATCGCAGATGCGTTACAACCGGTTTTTTCCTTCGCTTCTTCTACAGTGTTAAAAACTGGGATTCCAACATGTGATGATCCACCTTTACCAGGAGTTACACCACCAACCATTTTTGTTCCATATGCAATGGCTTGCTCAGTGTGGAAAGTACCTTGTGCACCAGTCAAACCCTGACAAATTACTTTTGTGTCTCTATTTACCATAATAGCCATTGTTCTATCCTTTCACCGCAGTTACGATTTTCTGAGCAGCGTCTGTTAAATCATCTGCAGGAGTAATGTCTAAACCGCTTTCCGCCAATAATTTCTTACCAGCATCTACGTTTGTACCTTCTAGACGAACCACTAAAGGAACACTTAATCCCACTTCTTTAGAAGCTGCGATTACACCCTCTGCGATGATGTCACATTTCATGATACCGCCAAAGATGTTTACTAGGATTCCTTTTACGTTTTTGTCACTAAGGATAATTTTGAAAGCTTCAGTTACTTTCTCTTTGTTTGCTCCGCCACCAACATCTAAGAAGTTCGCAGGCTCTGCGCCATTTAGTTTAATGATGTCCATAGTCGCCATGGCAAGACCAGCACCATTCACTAAACAACCAATCTCACCATCAAGCTTGATGTAGGCAAGATCATATTTAGAAGCTTCAATTTCAGCAGGATCTTCTTCCGTAAGGTCACGGTAAGCCATAATGTCTTGGTGGCGGAAAAGAGCATTTGAATCAAAGCTCATTTTTGTATCTAAAACTAAGATATCGCCTTCTTCTGTTTCTACCAATGGATTGATTTCAACAAGAGCAGCGTCTTTTTCTACGAAAGCTTGGTAAACACCTTGGAAAACCTTTGAAGCTTTACCAATAGCTTTACCAGATAAACCTAGTTTGAAGGCTAACTGACGACATTGGTAACCAGCAAGGCCAACCGCAGGGTCTACTGTGATTACGTGGATTTTTTCAGGAGTTTTTTCGGCAACTTCCTCGATGTCCATTCCACCTTCAGGGGAAACCATCAAGCTCACCATACCAGAAGCACGATCTAAAAGAGCGGCACAGTAAAGTTCGTTTTTAATGTTACAACCTTGCTCGATAAAAACTTTTCCAACTTTTTTACCTTCAGGTCCAGTTTGGTGAGTCACCAACTGCATTCCCATAATAGCTTTGAAGTGCTCAGCAACTTCCTCTGTGGATTTTGCGAGCTTAACACCGCCACCTTTACCACGTCCACCGGCATGAATTTGAGCCTTTACAACCCAAACACTTCCACCTAATTCTTTAGCGGCAGCAACTGCAGCTTCCTCACTCTCCACAACTCGGCCCTCTAATGTAGGTACACCAAATTGTCGAAGAACTTCTTTACCTTGATACTCATGAATGTTCACTCGTTCCTCCAAAGCGAAAAGTTAAATAAATATCGATAATAACAACCAAATTATTGTTTCAAATCTAAAGTCAAAGGTCCAAAACTGAATCAAAGTTTCTCGACCTTAGACGGCATTTACTGGGTTCTTTCTTCCCGGTCTTAGTAAAGTCCTAACCTAATTGAAATACTAGGTTTTGGCTAGTTTTGTTTCATTGAGTTAGAGACTGAAAATCAATTAGTGCAAATGTTTTTTGCAACTTTCCTTTGGTCCCATATCTACCTGGTTTCTTGCCTCAAAATTAGAAGGAAATTTTCGTTTTTGCACTGTCCTAGCTAATGAAATTCAAACTCAGACGCGGTTCAATTTTAGCCAAGGGGAAATTTTAGGGGGGAATATGAAAGTACTTTTAGTATTGCTAAGTTTTTTGCTCATGTCGTGTAAGGAAGCTACGGTGGAAGAAGACTTCCACTATGTTTATTTGAACTGGGCAGAGGTAGATACTTCAAATAGCATGCAAGTAAATATCACTACCACCAAAGAATCTGATCAATGGCAAATTGTTTACCGTTTAGTCGGTGGCGATGAGGTTTTTAAAATGAGTTTAGCACCAAGTAAGAACGATGACCTAAAAGGAGCCTTTTACCTACATTTTCCTCTTAGGAACCTCCAAGAGAATTCGACTTATGAGTTCTTTATTGAAGCGGAAAATTATCAAGGCCCAGTATATCGTTTTAAAACTATGGGTAAATCAGAAGATCACTTACGTTTTATAGTTGGTGGGGATACAGGGGCAGGTAAGAAATTTGCTGCTTTGGCAGCTTTAGCGAAAACGACCAACTTTGACTTTGCTGTGTTTGGTGGAGACATTGCCTATGCAAATGGAGATGTTGAAAACTACAAGGACTGGATGAAATGGTTAAAAATATGGACTGAGGCAAGCAATCACGATGGAATGTTGAAACCATTTATCGTCGCGATTGGTAACCATGAGATTAACTACAATTTCTTTTTGTCAAAAAGACAAAGAGCGCCTTTTTATTTCAATCTATTTGAGCAAGATGAACACACCTACTTTCGAAGAAATATCGCAGGCAACAATTTCTTAATGCTAGATACAGGTCATATCGCAAGTTACTCCTCGCAAAAAGACTTCATAATCCAAAATACATTTCCAGCGGAAGACATTTTTCAGTTTAGTTTTTATCATATTCCATTTTTTCCTGGTCACAGAAGTTTTAGAGGTACAGCAAGTATGGGGCGAAACTCTTGGATGAACTTATTAGAAGAAGGTGGAATTGATGTATCTTTCGAACATCATGATCATGTTCTAAAACGAACCTTTCCTCTTAAAAATTTAGAGCAAAATGAAGATGAAGGGATTGTGTATCTAGGCGATGGAGCAATGGGCAAGTCGACAAGGGAGCTTAATAATGAATGGTACCTTGAAAAGGCTTATTCAGAAAATCACTTCTGGTTAGTGGACATGTACAAAAAAGAAGCTCGATTTGAAGCCATTGGATTTGAAGGTGAACTATTAGATCAATTTGAAAAGCAAATAGACTAGGTCAAAATAGATAAAAACTAAAAAGCTAAGCACAAAGAGTGCTTAGCCGGGTTGAGTTTAACAAAGTACAAACCTCCCTACGGTAAAAGAGGTGCTTCTCCTGTTTCTTCATCAACCGCGTTTTGTTCAAAAGCTTCTTGGTTTAAGCGCAGAATAGTGTCATCTATTTTCTGATCCAAATTGAGTTGCATTTCTCTCGCATTTCTTATTGAGTCTTCGGATAAACTATTGATAAGGGACACAGCATAACTTATACCGGCAAAAGTAGCTATTGTTACCGATGCAATGGCTATAAAAGCTAAAGACGCAGGGTTGAAAATCATTGCAATTAGGAGAGTAACAGAAAGTCCAATTACAGCGCCTGTTAATCCCAGAGTCAGACCGGCCAAAATATATTCTCCTGTTTTCGAACTTTCTACATGCTCTACTAGGATTTTTTGTAAAAATTTTGACTCTTTAATTAACGCGAGGCTGGGAATAATCCCTTTCAATTGGTCTTCGTTAGACTGCGCGATCTCCTCACAAAAAGCTTTATTTTGAATTACATAGTCATCAAGGCAAATTTTTATCGAATAAAAATCACTATTTTTCTTTGAGGCTATAAGACTGTAAGTTGGGTTATCAAAATAAATTTCTTTGTCTGTGCTTGACCTTTTTTCCATAAAGCTAAAGAAATCTTTGTCGATCTTTTCTTTTGAAATAATGATTTTTTCAAGGAAGTTTAAGATTTTTTCTGTTTCAAAAGACTGAGAGTTCTCACGTGTGTTTTCGTTAAGAAATTCATTTAAATATGCTAAAGTTTCTGGATCTTTAAGCCCATATTTTATCGTATCAAATACATCTGTATAAATACGTTCCACGATCACAAACTTATCTTTTAACTTAGGTGATGCCCCATGGCCTCTGGTAGAATTAGCCATAGCCAAATTTGAATGTGTCACTACAAACACCAAACAAAGGAGAAGTTTGTTTAAAGTATGAATCATGTTTAGCTCCTATTTTGAGCCTATTTTACAGCAAAATAGCATTTTTTGGGGAGATGTTATCAATTGTGAAATTAATCTATGAGGTGTCAAAAACATTACAGATATAAGTCCCTTTCTCAGTTTTGTGTAAGCACCTAAAACCAGGATGAACTATATTTATAGCTTGGGTAGGCTTTTAATAAAAAAATGAGCTTAAAAAGAAGATCGGATTCACTGGAAAGTTTTTCTTGAAGGACGCGTCCCTCCATGTACTCGCCGGTTTCGACCGCTGTACTACATTACTAATATTGTAACTAAGAGCTTCTTTGTTGGCCTAGAGACTTTTGAT